>DASUPQ010000131.1 GCA_036280995.1 Actinomycetota bacterium
CACTCCTGCGTCGTGCCCGACTAGGCTCGACGCATGCGGATCCACCCGCCGGACCCCTCGCTCACGGAGCCGCCTTTCGAGCAGCTGCGCAGCCAGGTGGCGCGTCGGGCGGCCAGCGGCGAGCTGCCGGCCGGGACCAAGCTGCCGACCGTGCGGGCGCTCGCGGCCGAGCTGGGGCTGGCCGCCAACACCGTGGCGCGGGCCTACCGCGAGCTCGAGTCCGACGGGGTCGTGGTCACCGAGGGGCGCCGCGGCACCTTCGTCGCGTCCGGCTCCGCGGCGGCTTCGACCGAGGCCGAGCAGGCCGCCACGGCGTACGTCGCGACCGCCCGGAGGCTGGGGCTGACCCGCGCCGAGGCCACCCGCCTGCTCGACCGCACCTGGCCGGTCTGACACGGATCCGCAAACTGATGGCCAAGGCGGTTGATCCGAGGACGGGCGTGCGCCGGTCCGTCAGCCCAGGATGTTGTGTTTCGACTGCTCGGCCTCGACCTTCGTCTGGTCGATCCGGGTGCCGGCCGTTTCGGCTGCCTGCGCCGCGGCCGGGAGCGCCTCTGGTCGAGCCGGAGGTCCCACGCCCTGAGTGGGTGTGGCCTCCGAAGCGCCCGCGGAACCGTGCCCGCCGCGCTCTGCGGCGAAGGCGGACGTCACGGTCTTGACCGCCTCGGTGAGTTCTCCCGGTATCACGAAGTAGCCGTTCCCACTCTCGGCGAGGCGGGGGAGCATCTCCAGGTACTTGTAGGCCAGCACCTTCGGGTCGGCGTCGTTGGCGTGCACCGCCTGGAAGACCCGCTCCAGCGCCCTCGCCTCGCCGTCGGCCTCGAGGACCATCGCCTGCTGGCGGCCCTCTGCCTCCAGGATCTGCTTGTTCCGGGTGCCTTCTGCGGTGAGGATCAGCGCCTGTCGCGCCCCTTCGGCGTGCAGGATCGCGGCGCGCTTGTCCCGCTCGGCCCGCATCTGCTTCTCCATCGCCTCCTTGATGGTGGTCGGCGGGTCGATCGCCTTGATCTCCACCCGATTGACGCGGATCCCCCACTTGCCGGTGGCCTCGTCGAGCACCTCGCGCAACCGGGTGTTGATGGTCTCCCGGGAGGTGAGGGTGCTCTCGAGGTCCAACGACCCGATCAGGTTGCGCAGGGTGGTGACGGTGAGCTGGTCGATGGCGTGCAGGTAGTTGTTCACCTCGTAGGCCGCCGCCCGCGGGTCGGTGATCTGGTAGTAGAGGACGGTGTCGATGTTGACCACGAGGTTGTCCTCGGTGATCACCGGCTTCGGGTCCGAGGTGTAGACCGTCTCGCGGACGTCGAGCTTGGTGTTCACCCGGTCGACCAGCGGGATGATCAGGTGCAGACCCGGCTGCAGGGTCCGCTGGTAGCGGCCGAACCGTTCGATGTTGTAGCGCCTGGCCTGCGGGACGATCCGGATCGCCGAGGCCACGACGAAGGCGACCAGGACCGCCATGACCACGATCGGCACCAACAGTTCCATCGTGCTCACACTTCTGTGGGTCGGGGTTCGGGCAGCGGTTCACGCGGATGAACCAGGGCGGTGGCGCCCTCGATCTGGAGTACGTCGACCCGCACGCCCGGTGGGATCACCAGGTCCTCGTCGTAGGGCCGCGCCGACCAGTCCTCCCCAGCTAGGTGCACCAGCCCACTGGTTGCACTGACCTCCCGGGTGACCAGCGCCGTACGGCCGATCAGGGCATCGCTGCCGTCACGCGATGCCGGTGGCAGCGCCAGGTGCCGCTTGGCGACCGGGCGGATCGCCAGCAGGCCGACACCGCCGGCGACGGCGAAGGTGAGGAGCTGGATGGGGACCGGGGCGCCGAGGCCGGCAGTGATCGAGGCGACGAGAGCGGCGCCCGCCAGCAGGCCGAGCGCCAGCGTCAGCGTGAAGAACTCCGCCACGCCGAGGACTACAGCAAGGATCAACCAGAGCAACCACAACATGAGACCACCACATCCGCCAGGGATGCCCTGTCCATGGTACTGCGGCGCTGGTGACCAGAACCGTCGACGACCTGCGCAGACGCCGCGCCTCCACCCACACCCCCTGTGGATGGCCGTTCCGCAATGTCGGTGGGACCTGCCAGCCTCGTGGCCGCAGATCGCGACGACTCTTGGGGGAACGGATGACCGACACCGACGACCGCACCAGAACCGCCTT
>DASUPQ010000132.1 GCA_036280995.1 Actinomycetota bacterium
GACGGCGGCGGCCCGACGTACGGAAATACGCATGAAGGAACGCTAATACGCATGAAGGAACGCTCCTTAAGTTCGTTGGGTCAGTACGTTGTGCTGATGACTTGGGCGGGTTGGGTGAGGCTTCAGGGTGTTCGCTGGCCGTTGGTGCGGCTTGAAAGGAGTGGCCGCCTGGCCCGCCTGGACAGCTTTGGCCGCTGATTGAGATGTGCGGGCTTGGTCGCTTGGTTAAGGAGCTGCTGGCGGAGCTGTCTGTGGGTCGACTGGCAGGCGATACCGATGGGGAGGTGGGTGTGCTCGACCGGGTGTGGGTAGGGGTGGATGTTGGCAAGCAGCACCACTGGGTCGCGGCCGTGGATGGCCAGGGCCGGGTGCTGCTGTCGCGCAAGGTCGCCAACGACCAGACCGCGATCACCGGGGTGCTTGGCGAGCTCAAGGCGATGGCGGCGGGGCTGGTGTGGACCGTCGACCTGACCACGGTGGAGGCCGCGCTGCTGTTGGCGGTGCTGTGGGAGGGCGGCCAGCAGGTGCAATACCTGTCGGGCCGGGCGGTCAACATCGCGGCGGCCAGCTACCGCGGGGAGGGCAAGACCGACGCGCGCGATGCGCGGGTGATCGCCGACCAGGCCCGCATGCGCCACGACCTGCCCGCGCTTCGTCCCGGCCAGGAGCTGGTGGTGGAGTTGCGGCTGCTGACCGGCCGTCGGGCGGATCTGGTCGCCGACCGCACCCGCACCATCAACCGGCTGCGTCAGCAGCTGACCGCGCTGTGTCCCGCGCTGGAACGCGCCGCTTGCCTGGCCGGCCAGCGCGGCTGGCTGGTGCTGTTGGCCCGCTGGCAGCGGCCGTCGGCGATCCGCCGCGCCGGCGTGGCCCGCCTGCGCACTCGACTGGTCCATGCCGGCATCCGCGCCGAGACGGCCGAGCGCATCGCCCAGGCTGCGGTGGCCGCAGCCGCCAGCCAGACCGTCCGGCTGCCCGGCGAGGAGCTGACCGCCGGGCTGGTGGCCGCGCTGGCCGAGGAGGTGATCAGCCTCCAGGCCCGCATCGACCAGGTCGACCAGGCGCTCAAGGAGCGGTTTTGTCGCCACCGCCTGGCCCCGGTGATCGCCAGCATGCCCGGGTTCGGATTCCGGCTCGGCGCGGAGCTGCTGGCCGCCATCGGTGACCTTCAGCTGATCAGCTCCGCCGATCAGCTGGCCGCCTACGCTGGTCTGGCCCCGGTGCCCCACGACTCCGGCAAGCGCACCGGACGGCTGCACCGACCCGTGCGCTACAACCGGCTGCTGCGCCGAGCAATGTACCTGTCGGCGCTGACCGCCAGCCGCTACGACCCGGCCGCCAAGGCCTACTACCAGCGCAAGCTCACCGAGGGTAAACGGCCCGTCCAGGCGCTGACCTGCCTGGCCCGCCGACGCACCAACGTGCTGTGGGCACTGCTGCGCGACAACCGCACCTGGCAGCCCCAACCCCCCGTCAAGACCAACGACGACGCCAAGGCGGCTTGACAACGTCATTGAGACTCCTTTCAGTGGTTGGTGCCTTCCACCTGTACGTCGGGCGGCCGGCCCGGATTGCCACGACCAGCGACGGCGACGTCGAGGTTCCAGCCGTGGCGGCTATAACGCCAGCCAGGTCGTTGGCTGCCCGGTGGCCGCGCCGATCTGCACAGCGATCTCGGCGAGGAGAGTCGTCAGTGCGCTCCACCTGCCGCTGTTGAAAATCGTCTCAATGTACGTGCGGACGAGGTCCTTGTTGGCTTCCAGGGACATGGGGCACCTCTGCAAGCAGCAAGCACGACAGCGAGGCGCCAAGGAGCGGGCGGCGAGCCGCTGAGCTGTTGCCCAGGGGCGCTTCCAGGCTGAGGGAGCCAGCGTCAGGCGAGGGTGACGGCGCCGACGGCGCACAGGAACCAGACGGCCAGCAGCACCGCCCGCACCCCCTGGTAGGTGTGCCACCGGTGCCGGTCGGTCTTCCATCCCTCAGGAGGATGCTCGGCGTCCCAGGTCAGGGTGCGCTTGTTGATGGGCACGTTGACCATCAGGGTGAAGGCGATGAGCACGGCCGCGGCGACCGCGGCGACCACCCAGAGCACACGTGGAGGACCAGCGGGGGCAACGACGGCGGTCAGCACGATCAGGACCGAGGTGAGGGGGAGCAGGATCGGCATCACCCGTCCGAAGGTCCGCAGCATGCCTTGCTGCATCCGGATTTGGGGCGTGTCGTCCAGCCTGGCGACGACGGGTTGGAGGAGCGCCCAGGAGGCGGACTCCGCTCCGGCCAGCCATCCCGAGAGCAGGAGCACGAGGGTGCTCAGCACCGTGTACCCGGCCATTCCTAGACGCTACCGGGGGCTTGAGTGGCTGACCGATCGGCCCGCGGCCGGCCGCGCCGGGCCTCGCCGATGAAGAGCACCAGCGTGCCGATCATCGCTGCCTGCAGCAGCAGGACATCCACGATGGCGAGGACCGCGAGCAGCGGCGACTCGACGTTCAGCTGGTTCTTCGAGCCGTCCGGTGTGAACAGCGGCGCCGGCCGGCTGACATTGTCCGCCCAGGTCCCCCAGATCTGCTGGGGCGGCTCGATCATCGTGTGCGCGAACAGGGTCGCGACCACGACGAAGGCCATCGCCCACACCCGGTACCACGGGTGCGACCGGGCCCACAGCACCGTCGCGAAGATGACGTAGAACCCGAGGGTGAAGGTGAACAAGGTCACCTGGGGCTTGAACGGGAACCCGTAGTGGTCGGCGCGCAGCACGTGATCGGCGTGATGCACCAGACCAAGTCCGATCACGGCGACCACCAGCTTCTCGGCCAGCGACAGCGGTCGTGTCAATCCCACGAGCCGTCCCTCCCAAGTAGGTGAAGCACAGCCTAGTACACAGTTTACTAGGGAGCCAGTTCCGGCAGGCTAGTCGCTCGCTGCTGACGCGGGCCCAGGGCCATCCTGGGTCGCGAGTTCCGCCTCGGCCTCGTCCACCCAGTCGAGCTGAGCCGTCAACGTGCGGATACCGTGCAGGGCGGTCAGCCGGGCCATCCGGGCCCTCGGGGTGTCCTTGAGCTGATCCGCCACCGCCTGCAGGGCGTCCAGCCGGACGCGCAGCGCCGTCCGGTACTGAGCGAGCAGCGCGGCGATGCGCTCGGGGCGCATGGCGTGGGCCAGGAAGAACCGGAGCAGGAAGGCGCTGCGGTAGGTGGTGGCCATCGGGGCCTCGGCGTGCAGCCACTCCCCCAGGGCAGCTCGGCCCTCCGGGGTGATCTGGTAGATCGACTTGTCGGGAGCAACCACCTGTTCGACCCGGTGCGAGCTGACCCAACCCAGATCGGTCAGCCGCTTCAACTCGCGATACATCAGGGTGTGCGAGACCGGCCAGAAATGCTGCAGCGACCGGTCGGCAATGGCTGCCAGGTCATAGCCCGAGGAGTCGGGAACCTTGTCGACCAGGCCGAGCACAGCATAGGTCGACACCGGGTAGTCAGCTCTGGTCACGGTCTCAGTAAACAGCAGCGAGACAGCGCCAGCCCAGAGCCCGCCGGGTCCAGGCCGACGCCATGCGCAAGTGGGCGTATCGGCAGAAGAACATGTACTGGCGCAACCCTGGCCTCGGGGGCGTTGGAGCTGGAGGACGCCATCGACTACAGCAAGTTCTTCAGCTTCGCCCCACCCGACCTGCTCAAGATCTTCCCCCCGGCCAAGGTCATCGACGCCATGCGGGTCCGGCTGGATGCCGACAAGGCCGCCGACACCCACCAGCGCCGTCATCTACCAGCTCCCGGGCGGCCAGACCACCCCCGCCGACGCCCTCCAAGCCGGCGACATCACCATCACCGGCGACACCGCCACCGCCCACGACTTCTCACCCACTTCGACCCACCCTCCAAGGACCCGATCAAA
>DASUPQ010000133.1 GCA_036280995.1 Actinomycetota bacterium
GGCGGTGGTGGCCACGGCCGCCGTCTGGGCCTGGCTGGCCGTGGGCGGGGTGACCGTGCCCGAGGCCTACCTGCTGCCGGCGGCGGCCGTCGCGCTGGCGGCCGGGCTGGCCGCCCGCCGCGGGCCGGAGCCGCCGGGGTCGTGGGCGGCCTACGGGCCCGGGCTCGCCCTCGCCCTGCTGCCGAGCCTGGCCCTGGCCGTCGGCGGCCACGGCCTGGCCCGCCCGCTGCTGCTGGGGGCGGGCGCGCTGGCGGCGGTGCTGGCCGGCGCCCGCGGCCGGCTCCAGGCCCCCCTGGTGCTCGGGGCCGTGACCCTGGTCGTGCTGGCCGCCGACGCCGCCCTGCCGGTCGCGGCCCGGCTGCCGCGGTGGGTCAGCGTCGGCGGCACCGGCCTACTGCTGCTGTGGCTCGGGGCGACCGCCGAGCGCCGGCTGGCCCGGCTGCGCGACCTGGGCCGTCAGCTCACCGAGCTGGAACCCGGCGGGGGCGTCCCCGACCCCGGTTGAGAGCCACCCCGCCCGGCGTGGCAGCATCGGTGGCGGAGCCGTCCCCACCGAGGAGGCCAGTGACCGACCCCGAGTCGCCGCCACGACCGGCGCAGGCCCGGCGCCGCCTGGTCGTCAGGGCGCTGCTGGCCATCGCGGTCGTGGCCCTCGTCTACTTCGGGCTGCTGCCCCAGCTGGTCGACGTCGACCAGGTGTGGGCGACCCTGCGGGCGATGACCTGGCTGGAGCTGATGACGCTGCTGGCCGCCGCGGTCTGGAACCTCGGCACCTACCTGCTCCCGCAGCTGGCCGCCCTCCCCGGCCTCAGCCTGCGGCAGGCCGTCCTGGAGAGCCACGCCTCGACGGCGGTCGGCAACCTGCTGCCGGCCGGCCAGGCGGTCGGGCTGGGGGTGACCTACCGCTTCTACACCTCCTACGGGTTCGGCGGCCGCCCGATCGCCCTGTCGCTGCTGGTGCAGGGCGTGTGGAACAACTTCGTCAAGCTCGGCATGCCGATCGTGGCCCTGGGCCTGCTGGTGGTCAGCGGCGACGCCGCCGGCGAGCTGGCCCCGGCGGCGGTGGTCGGGCTGGCGCTGTTCCTGCTCGCCCTGGCCGGGTTCGCGTTCGGCCTGTCCGGCGAGCGGCGGGCCGCCCGGCTGGGCCGGGTCCTGGCCACCGGGGTGGCGGGCGTGCGGCGGCTGGTCCGGCGGCCCGGCCGGCCCGACTGGGAGCACGGGGCCGTGGCCTTCCGCGCCCAGGCGATCACGCTGCTGCGCGCCCGCTGGCACTGGCTCACCCTGACCACCCTGGCCAGCCACCTGTCGCTGTTCCTGGTGCTGCTGCTGGCCCTGCGCCACGTCGGGGTGTCCGAGGCGGAGGTGAGCTGGGCCGAGGCGCTGGCCGCGTTCGCGCTGGTGCGGCTGCTGTCGGCGTTCCCGGTGACCCCCGGCGGGCTGGGCGTGGTCGAGCTCGGCCTGGCCGCCGCCCTGGTCCTGGCCGGCGGCGAGGAGGCCCCGGTGGTGGCCGCGGTGCTGGTGTTCCGCGTGCTCACGTTCCTGCTGCCGATCCCGATCGGCGCCCTCACCTGGTGGCTGTGGCGGCGGGGCCGTGATATCCGTCTCAGCGTCGCGTGATCGACGGAGAGGAGCGCGGGTGGGCAGGGTGACGGACCTGCCGGTGGTGCTGCTGTCGCACCGGGGACCGGTGTCGTTCGAGCGCGACGAGTCGGGCCGCCGCACGGCCAGCCGTGGCGCCGGCGGGCTGGTGACGGCGCTCACGGGGCTGGTGTCGGACCTGCCCGACGCCGTCTGGGTGTCCGCCGCCAGCTCCGAGGAGGACGCCGCCGTGGCCGCCGAGCACGAGGGCGAGGCCGTCGAGGTCGTCCTCGACGCCGAACCGCGGCTGCTCGACCAGGACGGCGACGCGGAGGCGGCGCCGACCGCGCGGCTGCGCCTGGTCGAGGTCGGCGGCCAGGCCCACGACGACTTCTACACCGTGATCGCCAACCCGCTGCTCTGGTTCCTCCAGCACGGGATTGCCCCCGCCCTGGCGCGAGGCCGTGCTCAACGGGCTGCTCGGCAACGACGTGGTCGCCTTCCACACCGAAGGATTGGCGCGGAACTTCCTGCTCTGCGCCCAGGAGCTGGTCGGGCTGCCGGTCGACCTGGAGGCCGTGACCATGCAGGTCGGCGACCGGGAGGTGGCGGCCCGCCACTACCCGATGGAGGACCACCCCGAGCTGGCCGGCAAGGTGCGCTTCCTGGCCATGCTCCAGCCGAGCCGCCAGGACGTGCCCGAGTACGCCGACTACCTGGCCGAGATCGGCGCCACCGTGGCCAGGGTCAACGCCGCCCACGGCCGCCAGGGCTACCAGCCGATCGACCTGCGCCTGGCCGACGACATGGCCATGGCCGTGGCCGCCTACACCGTCTGCGACGTGCTCATGGTCAACGCCCTGGCCGACGGCATGAACCTGGTCGCCAAGGAGGCGGTGGTGGTCAACCGCCGCGACGGCGTCCTCGCCCTCTCCGAGAACACCGGCGCCCACCAGGAGCTGGGCGCGTTCGCGGTCACCCTGCACCCGTTCGACGTCCAGCAGCAGG
>DASUPQ010000134.1 GCA_036280995.1 Actinomycetota bacterium
GGCCGCCGGCGGCGACCACCGGGCCGGTGGGGTGGCGGGTGACGGCTCCGTTAGCGGCCAAGATGGCGAGGCTGGACTCGACCTTGTCTGGCGTGAGGTCGGTGTCAGCGGCCAGGGTGGGAATGTCCACGGGCGCCACGGTGGCCAGCAGCTGCCGGAACGCGGCTCGGCGTACGCGGGCGGCATCGCTGTCGAGGATCGTGAGCAGCTCGCTCGGGGCATCGGGGTGCGGGCCGCAGTGCTGGGGGTCCCTGGGTTCAGCGTGGGGCATCGTGGGCTCCTGGTTAGGCACAGCAGGAGGTGGGTAGCTCGTTGCGGAACAGGCCGGCGGCCAGCCGCAAGCTCTCGGCCATGGTCAGATACGGGGCCCAGGTGTCGGCGAGGTCGTCGACGGTCATCCCTGCCTTGATGGCGTAGGTGGCGGCCAGCATCATCTCGCCAGCGCCGTCGGCGACCGCGTGCACGCCGAGGACCTTGCCGTTGGCCGCGTCCGCGACGAGCTTGACCGCTCCGCGGGTGTCGTGGTTGACCAGCGCCCGGGGCACGTCGTCGAGGGCGAGGACACGGCATGCGCAGTCATGCCCGCGGGCGAGCGCCTGCTCCTCGGTCAGCCCGGCAGACGCCAGTTGCGGGCGGGTGAACATGACCGCGGGCAGGCCGGTGTAGTCGACCGATTCGGCCGGCGTGGTGTCGGGGCCGAGGGCGTTGATGGCGGCGACCCGGCCGGCCGCGGCCGCGACGTAGACGTACTGCGGGGTGCCGGCGACGTCCCCGGCGGCGTACATCTTCGGATTGGTGGTGCGCTGGTGCTCGTCGATGGTGATGAAGCCGCGGGCGTCGGTGTCCACGCCGGCGGCGGCCAGGTCGAGTGCGGTGGTGTCGGGGCGGCGCCCGGTGGCGACCAGCAGCCGGTGCCCGGTTGCTTCCCGTCCGGAGCTGGTGGTCACGGTGACCAGTCCGTCGGGGGTGGGCCTCACGCGGGTGGCGTGCTCCTCGATGAGGGTGATGCCGTCGTCGGCGAAGACGCGTGCCATGACCGCGCGCAGCTCGGGCTCGGCGTGCGGCGCCAGCCGACCGACCAGAGTGACCCGGGCGCCGAGGTGGGCGAACAGCTGAGCCTGTTCCATGCCGACGTAGCCGCCGCCGATGACCACCAGCGAATCAGGTATCTCGGTGAGCTCCATCGCGGTGGTCGAGGTCAGGTAGTCGACCGCTCCGATGCCGTCGATGCCCCCCGTGTGGGGCTCGGACCCGGTGGCGATGACGTAGCCGTGCGCCCGCAGTGGCTTCCCGTCCACCGTCAGGGTCTCCATGTCCACGAACCGGGCCTCACCCGCCAGGACCGCGAAGCCCCAGGCGTCGGCGATGTCGGCGTACTTGTGCTGCCGTAGCCACCCGACCAGCTCGGTCTTCTGCGCGACCAGCGCGCCCAGGTCCACGCCATCGGCGCTGGTCGGCGCCCCGCCGAACGGGTTCGTGAGCGACGCGTGCCGGGCGCCGGCCGCGGCCAGCAGCGTCTTGGACGGCACACAGCCCACATTCACACAGGTTCCGCCGAGCACGCCGCGCTCGACCAGCACGACGGTGGCGCCGGCCCGGCGGGCCGCGATGCCGGCGGCCATCGCCGCACCCCCGGAACCGATGACGGCGAGATCGACGACCGGGGAAACCTGGCGCATGGGCATTCTCCTCGTGGTTTGGCTCGGGTGTTGACTGGAACCAGTCTCAACCTTCCAGCATGCTGGAAGGTCAAGTCGCAGACAGCAGGGAGCAAGATGCGCATCGGCGAACTCGCCAAGACCACCGGCACCACCGCGAAGACGCTGCGGTTCTACGAGGACGTCGGGCTGCTCACTCCTGCTGGACGCACCGCCAGCGGCTACCGCGAGTTCACGCCCGACGCAGTGGACCGGCTGGACTTTATCCGCCGCGGCCGCGCCGCGGGTCTCACACTGGCCCAGATCCGCGAGGTCATCGAGCTCCGCGACGCCGGCGCCACCCCCTGCCGACACGTGCAGGACCTGCTCAGCTCCAGGCTCGCGGGCCTCGACCGGCAGATTGCCGAACTGCAGGCGCTTCGCGAGACAGTCGCCCAGCTGCGTGACGACGCCAGCACCGCCGACCCCGCCGCCTGCCGCCCACGGGACGTCTGCCGCTACCTGTAGCGCAGGTGGCCCAACTCCCTCGCACGGCATGCCGACCCCGGAGCTGGACCATGTCCTACGACCGATCGTGAAGCCTGTACCCGGCTACAAGGTCAACCCGGGGGCGAGAACTTGCCCATCCGACTTTCAGGACAGGTCGTGGTCTCGTTTCCACTGAGCGGTTGCACTCTTGTGGTGCACCCCGAACAGTCTGGCCGGGAACCACCACTTGACCGCCCGACCCAGTGTCGTACGGCGGCACCAGCAGTCGGCGTCGCAGCCACATTCGCGGTTGCGAGGATTGTGCAGACGCTGGATCACGCCCCGGCTCACGGTGCCAAGTCTAGGTCGCTGGGTGGGGTGAACGGGACCATCGATGCTGGGCGGCGGTCGGTGGGGCTGGCGAGAGCCGCTCGGAACTGATGCCGTGAACCTGCCCAGCCCGAGACCCGTGAGAACGTTCGGCAGGCCCCCGCCGAGTTCCGGGAGGTCGTTCCTGGACGCGAGGACGCGATTGCGATTTGAGTCGTGCCGCGTTTATGCCCCGAAAACGACAGCGCAAGCCGTCTAATCGGAGCAGACGACGTCAAGACACCCGGGGACCGGGCACTCGGCTCGTCCGCGTCTGCGCAGGTCAGAGCACACTTCGTCAAGAACGGTCCAAGAACTCAGCGGGGAAGAGCGCACGCGCCGGAGGTCCAGAGGTCGCGGGTTCAAATCCCGCCCCCGCTACCAACGAAAGTGCAGGTCAGGCCCCGGTTCCCGCAAGGGAGCCGGGGCCTGATTCGCTCCCGTAAGGGAGCGGATCCAAGACATGGCTCAGCGGGGCGGCTCGTCGTCCTCCGCGCTGCTCATCGGCTC
>DASUPQ010000135.1 GCA_036280995.1 Actinomycetota bacterium
GGGTAGAAGTAGACGAGCACCTTGGTGCCCTTGAAGTCGTCCAGCGACACCGGGTTGCCGTCCTGGTCGGGCAGGGTGAACGTCGGCGCCTGGGCGCCCTGGTCGAGCTTGGCCATCGGCGGTCCCTCCTGAGCGGTTCAAGGCATCGACTGTATCGCTAGGCGGCATCGCCAGGCGGCCTGGGCGGCAACGATCAGGGTGCCGAGCACGGCCAGGCCGGCCGCCCCTGGCCGCAGCCCACCTGTGGACAGGCTCGACCCGGCACCCGGCGGGGCGTAGGATGACTCGAACAGATGTTCGACCATGGGGAGGTCGGATGATCACCAGGGTGAGCTCGGTCGGGGTCCGGGCCGGGGACCAGGACCGGGCGGTCGACTTCTACGTCGGCAAGCTCGGGTTCGAGAAACGACGCGACGAGCCGATGGGGATGGACGGCCGCTGGGTCGAGCTCGCCCCGGCCGGAGCCGAGACGGCGGTGGTGCCGTTCACGCCCGGGCTGGTGTTCGCCTGCGACGACATCCAGGCGACCTTCGAGGAGCTACGCGGGCGCGGGGTCGAGTTCACCGAGCCCCCGACCGAGCAGCCCTGGGGCCGCTGGGCCCAGTTCCGCGACCCCGACGGCAACGAGCACGGCCTGCTCGAGCGCCCCTGAGCCCTAGGAGGCGCCCAGGCCCGCCGAGCGGCGCCGCGCCAGCGTGACAGCCGCCACGACCACCAGCACGCCCATGCCGGCCGCGACCCAGGGCCAGAGCGCCGGGGACGGGGCGGGCGCCGGGGAGGCCGGGGACGGGGTGGGGGCGGGCTTGGGGGCGGCCAGGGGCTGGCGGTCGGGGAGGCCGAGGGTGACGAGGTCCTGGCGGAGGTTGTCGCCGGCGCGGTACCAGCCGCCCTTGGTGGCGCCGTCGAGGACCTTCTGGCCGGTGGCCATGTAGGTCACCGGGCCGCCGGCCGCGTACGGCCAGACGGACTGGCGGACCAGGTCCTCGCCGCCGTCGCCGTTGGGGAAGGTCCAGGTGATCGTGTAGCGGGGGCCGCGCCGGGTGGTGGGGGCGGCGGCCAGCGCGCCGCTCTGCCCGTCCTCCCACAGCAGCGCGAACACGCCGGCCGCCTCGGCCAGGTTGGCCAGGTCGGTGCCGGCGCCCGGCTCGCCGTCGCCCTTGAGGTGGATGGGGCCGCCCGGCAGGCCGCCGGGCCCGCCGCCCGAGATGGTGGCGGCCGACGCCCCCTTGGCCTGGGCGGCCGTGGGGACCACGGCCAGCAGGAGGGCGAGGACGAGCATGGCCAGAGCACGGCGCCGCATTGGGTGACCCCTTCCCGGAGGACCGACTTCCGCCCTGGTACACCGGGAGCCCCGAGCTGGTTCCAGCCCAGCCACCGGTCTCGGGGGCACACGAGGGGCAGAGCCCCCGCGTCAGGTCCGGTAGACCAGCATCGGGGTGCCGACCGGGAGCCGGGCGAACCAGCGGTCCATGGCCGTGGTGGTGATGCGGATGCAGCCGTGGCTGGCCGGGAACGGCGGCACCGACGGCGCGCCGTGCAGGGCGTAGCCGCCGATGAAGTAGGCGGGCCGGTACAGCAGGCCCAGCTTGCTCCGGCGCCAGGCGTCGATCTTGCGCTGGATCACGAAGCGGCCCTGCGGGGTCACGGCCAGCCGGACGTCGCCGTCGACGGTGTAGGTCTGGCCCGAGGCCGATGAGGCGTCCAGGATCTCCACGATCTTGCCGTTCTTGACCATGTAGACGACCTGGAGGGTGAGGTCGGCCTCGACGTGGAAGCCGGGGCTGGCGGAGCGGGGGCGGGGTGTCCGCGGGCGCTCCAGGGCGCGCCGGGTGACCGGCCCCACGATGCCGTCGCGGCCGAGGCGGTTGACCTTCTGGAAGGCGACGACCGAGTGGTGGGTCTCGGGCCCGAACTGGCCGTCGGCCGCCTGGACCTGGTAGCCGAGCTCGTGGAGGCGGCGCTGCAAGGCCTTGACCTGGGCCCCCTCGGAGCCGGAGCGGAGCTTGGCCCGCGCGGCCGGCTTCGGCTTGGGCTTCGGCTTCGTGGTCGTGGTCGGGGCCGCGGTGGTCGGCGGCGCGCTGGTGGTGGGGGCGGCGGTGGTCGCCGGCGCCTCGGTGGTGGGGGTCTCGGTGGTTGGCGCGGC
>DASUPQ010000136.1 GCA_036280995.1 Actinomycetota bacterium
CGGAGCCCCGGTTACCGGCCGTTCTCGGGAGCCGATATCGCATTCGCGGGTGCTGGCGACCGCCCGCCTGGTCGGGGCCCGGCCGGCCGGCCGCTGGGCGGAGCGCCGGGGCGCGGTGGGCGGTAGGCTGCTGGTTTCCGATCGCCAGATCGTGCCCGACCTCCACGCGAGGAGACTGCCCAGCTCATGCGCACCGCACGCCGCATCGACGCCATCCCGCCGTACCTGTTCGCCGAGATCGACCGGAAGATCGCCGAGCGCAAGGCGGCGGGGGTCGACGTCATCTCGTTCGGCGTCGGTGACCCCGACCTGCCCACCCCGGACTTCGTGGTCGAGGAGCTGGCCAGGGCGGCCGGCGACCCCTCGACCCACCAGTACCCGAGCTACTTCGGGCTGCCGTCGTTCCGGCGCGCGATCGCCGACTTCTACCGGCGCCGCTTCGGGGTCGAGCTCGACCCGGACACCCAGGTCCTGCCCCTGATCGGCTCCAAGGAGGGGATCGCCCACCTGCCGTGGGCGTTCGTCGACCCGGGCGACCAGGTGCTGGTGACCGAGCCCGGCTATCCCGTGTACGAGGTCGGGACGATCCTGGCCGGCGGCGCGCCGGTGCACATCCCGCTCACCGCCGCGGACGGCTGGTTCCCCGATTTCGCCGCCGTCGACCCGGCCACGGCGCCCCGGGCCAAGCTGCTGTGGCTCTGCTACCCGTCCAACCCGACCGGCGCGGTCGCCACCGCCGACCAGCTCCAGGAGGCGGTCCGGTTCGCGGCCGACCGCGACCTGCTGCTCGCCTACGACAACGCCTACTCCGAGATCACCTACGACGGCTTCGTCGCCCCGTCGGTCCTCCAGGTGCCGGGCGCCATGGACGTGGCCCTCGAGTTCGGCTCGCTGTCCAAGATCTTCAACATGACCGGCTGGCGGATCGGCTGGGCGGTCGGCAGCCCGGTGGCCATCGAGGCCCTCGGCCGGGTCAAGACCAACATCGACTCCGGCGTCTTCAACGCCGTGCAGCGGGCCGGGGTGGCCGCCCTGGAGAGCGGCATGCCGCACCTGCCCGGGCTGCTGGAGACCTACCGGCGCCGCCGCGACCGGATCATGGAGGTGTTCTGGGACGCCGGCTGGAAGGTCGACGCCCCCAAGGGCGCCCTGTACGTGTGGCTGCCGACCCCGCCGGGGGAGTCGAGCGTCGACTTCACCGCCCGGCTGCTGGACGAGGCCGGCGTGGTCGTCGCCCCCGGCACCGGCTACGGCCCGAGCGGCGAGGGCTACATCCGCCTCTCCATCACCATCCCCGACAGCCGCCTCGACGAGGGCTGCGAGCGGGTCCGCAAGGCGCTGGTCGGCCGCTAGGCGGACCAGGCCGGTGGGAAATGGCGGGACGGATCGGGGGCGACCCGCTACGGTGGATGGGATGAGTGAGCACACATTGACCGAAGCCCGCCGCGCCGACGGCGGGTCCGCGACCACCCCCACCCGCCCGGCCGACGAGGTCAAGCTCGTCGAGCTGCGCAAGCTCCGCCTCGAACGGGTGGTGCTCGTCGGCGTGGCCGTCGACGGGTCGGTCGAGCGCGCCGAGCGCTCGGTCGAGGAGCTGCACCGCCTGGCCGAGACGGCCGGGGCCGAGGTGCTGGACACCATGGTCCAGCGGCGGGCCCGCCCCGACGCCGGCACCTTCATCGGCAAGGGCAAGGCCAAGGAGCTGGCCGCGACCGTCAGGGCGCTCGAGGCCGACACCGTCATCATGGACGACGAGCTGTCCCCGGGGCAGCTCCGGCACCTGGAGGAGCTGGTCGACGCCAAGGTGATCGACCGCACCGTGCTGATCCTCGACATCTTCGCCCAGCACGCCACCAGCCGGGAGGGCAAGGCCCAGGTCGAGCTCGCCCAGCTCAACTACATGCTGCCCCGGCTGCGCGGCTGGGGCGAGAGCCTCACCCGGGTCGGCAGCGGCATGGGCTCCGGCGGGCCCATCGGCACCCGTGGCCCCGGCGAGACCAAGATGGAGGTCGACCGGCGCCGCATCCGCCGCCGGATCACCAAGCTCCGCCGCGACCTGGTCGACATGGCCCGGACCCGCGACGTCAAGCGGCGCGGCCGCGAGCGGGCCGGCGTCCCGGCCGTGGCCCTGGTCGGCTACACCAACGCCGGCAAGTCCACCCTGCTGAACCGCCTGTCCGGCGCCGGGGTGCTGGTCGAGGACAAGCTGTTCTCGACCCTGGACCCGACCACCCGGCGGCTCGACCTGCCCGGCGGGCGGGCCGCGACCTTCACCGACACCGTCGGGTTCATCGCCAAGCTGCCCCACGACCTGGTCGAGGCGTTCAAGTCGACCCTTGAGGAGGTGGCCCGGGCCGACCTGATCGTCCACCTGGTGGACGCGGCCCAGCCCGACCCGGCCGGCCAGATGGCCGCCGTCCGGTCGGTGCTCGGCGAGGTCGGGGCCGCCGACGTGCCCGAGCTGCTGGTGCTGAACAAGGTCGACCTGCTCGACGAGGTCAGCAGGGCCAGGCTGGCCCGGCTGCTCCCGGGCGTGCCGATGCTGTCGGCGGCCACCGGCGAAGGGGTCGACGAGCTGCTGGCGGC
>DASUPQ010000137.1 GCA_036280995.1 Actinomycetota bacterium
CCGCCGCGACCCGGCCCGGCGACCTGTTCGACTCCTGCGGCACCGCCGAGGCGCTCATCCGGGCCGTCCCTCCCCCGCTCGCGCCCGACGACGTCCGCCGGCTGGTCGCCGCCCAGGTGACCGTCGGCTGGCACGTCCTGCCCGGCCGCCAGGCCCTGCTCGGGTCCTCCAGGGCCGGGCTCGCCCTGCAGCGGTTCCTCGGTCTGCTCGGGGTCGGCGACGACCAGGCCCGCGACGAGCTCGACCGGGCCGCGGCGGGCATGCCGTCCGGCAGCGGCGGCCTGGTCGTGCGGGACATGTTCGGCGACCGGGCGACGCTCGAGGGGATCGGCGCCGATCCCAGCCCCGCGCTCGTGTGGCGGGCGGCGCTGGAGGCGGTGGCCGAGCGGGCGGCCGAGCTGCGCGGCCACATCGAGTCGGTCGCCGGGCCGAGCCGGCGGCTGGTGCTGGCCGGCGGCTGGGCGAAGAACCCGGCCGCCCGCTCGGTGAAGCGGGCGGTGCTCGGCCCGTTCGACTGGCCGCAGGTCACCCAGGCCGGCGCCCGCGGGGCCGCGCTCCTGGCCGGCGTCGCCGCCGGCCGCTACGGAGGGATCGACGAGCTGCCGGGGTCGGCCCGTGCCGCACCAGAGAGGAGCCTGCGGTGAGCGAACCCCTGCTGGAGGCGAGCGGCATCACGAAGAGCTTCGGCGGCGTCCGGGCGCTGCGGGGCGTCGACTTCGCCGTCCACCCGGGCGAGGTGGCGGCCCTCGTCGGCGACAACGGCGCCGGCAAGAGCACGCTGGTCAAGATCCTGTCGGGCACCCTCGCCCCCGACGGAGGCGCGGTCCGGTTCGAGGGCCGCCAGGTCACCATCTCGAACCCGGTCGCGGCCCGCGAGCTCGGTATCGAGACCGTCTACCAGGACCTGGCCCTGGCGCCCGAGCTCGACCCGGCGGCCAACCTGTTCCTCGGCCGCGAACTGGTCCGCCCCGGGCTGCTCGGCAGGCTCGGGTTCCTGGACAAGGCGGCCATGCGGCGCCGGACCAACAAGGCCTTCGCCGACCTCGGCGTCGGGCTCCAGGACACCGGGGCCATGGTGGCCAACCTGTCGGGTGGGCAGCGCCAGAGCGTCGCCGTCAGCCGGGCCGCCACCTGGGTCAGCAAGGTCGTGTTCATGGACGAGCCCACCGCCGCCCTCGGCGTTGTCCAGTCGGCGCATGTGCGCGACCTGATCCGGCGGGTGCGCGACTCGGGCATCGCGGTCGTGCTGATCAGCCACAACATGCCAGAGGTGATGGAGCTGGCCGACCGGATCGAGGTGCTCCGGCTCGGGGTCCGGGTGGCCCGCTACCGCGCCGCCGACACCACCATGGAGCAGGTCATCGCCGCCATGACCGGCGCCCTCGGCAGCGAGGACGGAGAGGTGGCCTAGATGCGCCGGATGGGTTTGGGGAACCCCGAGGGGGTGCCCCAATGAGCGAGACCCGGCAGGTGCCGCCGGCCGAGGTGCCGGACGAGGTGGTGCCGGAGCCGGCGGGCAACGGCCTGCGGGGCGTGCTCCGCCGCCGGCTGACCGAGACCACCACCTGGACGTTCCTGATCCTGCTCGGCATCGTGGCCGGCTTCGCCGCCCTGCGCTTCCAGCAGTTCGCCACGGTGTTCAACTTCCGCAACATCGCCGCCGACGCCTCGGGGCTGCTGATCATCGCCGTCGGCATGACCTTCGTGATCATCACCGCCGGGATCGACCTCTCGGTCGGGTCGGTGCTGGTCTTCTCCGGGGTGATCGCGGCCAAGGTGATGCTGGCCATCGGCGGCGGGGGCTGGGGCGCGATCGCGGTCGGGCTGGTCGCCGGGATCGTCGCCGGCACGGCCTGGGGCGTGGTCAACGGCGTGCTCATCACCAAGGCCAGGGTGCCGCCGCTGATCGTCACCTTGGGAACCCTCGGGATGGCGCTCGGGTCGGCCCTGCTGATCACCGGCGGGATCGACGTGCGCGGCGTCCCCCTCCAGCTGACCACCACCATCGGGATCGGGCAGCTTGCCGGCGTCCCCTACGTCGTCATCATCGCCGCCGTGGTGACCGCCGTCGGCGCCATCCTCCTTTCCATGACCCGCTTCGGGCGCTACACCTACGCGATCGGCTCCAACGCCGAGGCGGCCCGGCGCGCCGGCATCAACGTCGACCGGCATCTGATCAAGGTGTACGCACTGTCGGGGTTCCTGGCCGGCATGGCCGGGATGGTGTCGCTGGCCCGGTTCGCGACCACCACCATCGGCGGGCACTCGACCGACAACCTGGCCGCGATCGCCGCCGTCGTCCTCGGCGGCACCAGCCTGTTCGGCGGCATCGGAACGGTGCTGGGCACGGTCGTGGGGGTGTTCATCCCGGCCATCCTCCAGAACGGGTTCGTGATCCTCGGGGTGCAGCCGTTCTGGCAGCAGGTCGCGGTCGGAGCCGTCCTGATCATCGCCGTCTACATCGACCAGCTCAAACGCCGCGCCCAGGAGCGCGGCGAGAGGAGGTAGAGAAACCATGCGCAGAGGACGGCTCGTCGTACTCGTCACGATCGCGCTCGTGCTCGCGGCCTGCGGTGGGGACGACGAGGGAGGAGGCACCGGCGGCGGCGCCGAGCGGCAGTACAAGCTCACCCTGATCCAGGGGGTCAAGGGCGACCAGTTCTACGTCACCATGCAGTGTGGGGCCCAGGAGGCGGCCGCCGCCGCCGGCGCCACCCTCGAGGTCACCGCCCCGGACGAGTTCGACGCCTCGCTGCAGACCCCGGTGGTCAACGCCGTGGTGGCCAAGAAGCCCGACGCGATCCTGGTCGCCCCGACCGACACCCAGGCCATGATCCCGCCGCTCACCCAGGCCAAGGCGGCCGGGATCAAGCTGGTGTTCGTCGACACCACCACCGAGAACGGCGCCGAGCTGGCCGAGTCGGAGATCGCCTCCGACAACGAGGAGGGCGGCCGCGAGGCGGCACGCAGCCTGGCCGAGCTGACCGGCGGCAAGGGCTCGGTGGCGGTCATCAACGTCAAGCCCGGCATCTCCACCACCGACGCCCGGGCCAAGGGGTTCGAGGAGGAGATCAAGAAGACACCCGGCCTCAAGTACGTCGGGGTGGAGTACTCCAACGACAAGCCGGAGGTCGCCGCGGCCAAGACGACCGCCTTGCTGGCCGCCCACCCCGACCTGGTCGGCATCTTCGGGACCAACCTGTTCTCGGCCGAGGGGGCGGCGACCGGGCTGCGCAGCGCCGGCGCCACCGAGAAGGTCAAGATCGTCGGCTTCGACGCCGGCCCCAAGCAGGTGGAGGACCTGGAGCAGGGCATCGTCCAGGCCCTGATCGCCCAGAAGCCGGCCGACATCGGCAAGGCCGGCGTCGAGCAGGCGATCGCCGCCCTCAAGGGCGAGCCGACCCAGAAGAAGATCGGCACCGGCTTCGTGGTGGTCACCAAGGACAACATGAACGACCCGGACGTCCAGCCGTTCCTCTACAAGTCCAGCTGCTGAACCATCCCCGTCGCCCGACGCGCTGTCGGCCGGGGTCCGCGCTCCCGCTGGCGGGCCGGTCCCCGGTCGACAGCCGTAGCGTCCCGGCTGTTGGGCCAGACGGAATGGCGGGTAGCGGCCGGCGAACAAGATGGCGAACCAGGCCACGACCACCACCACCACCACCACCAGCGCCGCGATCCAGAGGAACAACAGCACGACGTAGTGGGGGATGGCCAGCAACCACTTCCCCAGGGGCAGCCAGCGGTTGAGGTCGCGCTGGGCGTCCGGGTAGGGGTAGTCGAGGTGGACCGACTGGTGCTCGTCGGTGGCCGGGTAGCGGTCGTCCATCAACGCCAGGTAGGCGCCCACCCGGTTGCCGAAGCGCTGCAGCTCCAGGTTCCAGTGGTTCGGGTGGCGTCATAGCTGGACTCCCAGCCTCCTCCTCCGGACACGGTCCCCAGCACGATCAGGATGGGGATGGCGACAACGATCCGGAAGCCGGTGGTCAGCCGATCCAGCGGCCGATCGGGGTAGTCCACCGTGAACCGGACCGGGTAGGCCTCCTGCTGCTGCATCGCCGTCTCCTTCTCGTGGGTTCCCGGGGGGTTCCACTCCTCACGCTCTCAGCCTCATGGCACCGCTACGACCACCTTCGCCCTGGCCCGGCCTGGCTCCAGATAGGCGATCGCCGCCGGGATGTCGGCGAACCGATAGCGCCGGTCGATCTGCGGGCGGACCGTGCCGGCCTCGATCAGCTCCGACAGCAGCTTCAGGTCCTTGGTGGTGACATGGGCCTGCACCTGGGCGACGTCCTTGCCGCCGCGCAGCGAGACCTCCAGCAGCCTGGCGACGCTGGTGAACCCGGTGACGGCGGCCTTGCCGCCCTCGGCAAGCGCCCGCCGGAGGTCGGGCACCGACCGGTTCCCGACCGTGTCCAGGATCAGGTCGTAGCGCCGCCCGTCCCCGACGACCTCGGTCGTGGTGTAGTCGACGACGTGATCGGCGCCGAGGGAGCGGACCAGGTCCAGGTTCCTGGTGCTGGTCACGCCGGTCACCTCGGCCCCGGAGGCCTTGGCGATCTGGACCGCGAAGGTCCCAACGCCGCCGGAAGCGCCATTGATCAGGACCCGCTGGGCGGGTTGGAGCTCTCCATGGCGGCCAAGGCCCTGGAGGGCGGTGACCGCCGCCATCGGAACCGCGGCCGCCTCCTCGAACGACAGGCTGGCCGGCTTCGACGACATGGCGTCCACCGGCACCGAGACATACTCGGCGAAGCCGCCGTAGCCGTGGTCCAGGAGATTGGCATAGACCTCGTCGCCGGGCTGGAACCCGGTGACGCCGCTGCCGACCGCCTCCACCTGCCCGGCGACATCGACGCCCAGGATCTGGTGTTTCGGCCGCAGCAGCCCCAGGGTGGCGCGGGAGAACAGGGGCTTGCCCCGCATGACATGCCAGTCGGCGGCGTTGACCGATGCTGCCAGGACCTTCACCAGGACCTCGTCGGCGTTCGGCGCCGGCTTGTCGATCTCGGCCATCCGAAGCGTCTCCGGCGGGCCGTACTTCTCATAGACGAACGCCTTCATGACTGACCCCTCCGATCCCTTGGGGCCGTCAAGCCTAGCCCGAATGGCCCTGGTCCGAGGGCGGGGGCCGGGCCCACCTGGGGACGCTGGAGATCCCTCTACCCCGCGCCGGGATGAGCACGCCCGAGGTTGGTTGGGCGTCGCGGTTTTGGCCGCTGGCAGAAGGGTAGGGCGTTAGAGGATCTCCGCAGGCAGCGTCGGGCTGGAGGGCAGTGGCGTGACCTTCGACGACCGCATCAAGCCGGCCGACGACGAGGGACGCTGACATGGCCGGCATCGAGCTGCGCAGCCCATCCTTCGGCGACCACCAGCCGTTCCCGGCTCGGCACGCCAAGGACCATGAGAACCTGTCGCCGGCCCTGGAGTGGTCAGGGGTGCCGGAGGAGACCGTGGAACTGGCCGTACTCTGCGAGGACCCCGACGCCCCT
>DASUPQ010000138.1 GCA_036280995.1 Actinomycetota bacterium
CCAGCCGGCGTTCTCGCGGGTGGTGCGCTGGAAGTCCTCGTCGGCGGCCAGCTCGGCCAGCTCCAGCCAGGCGTCCAGCTGCTCTCCGGTGGGGTCGGCGGGCAGCTCGGGCGTGCCCGCCGCACGCAGGCGGTCGACCGAGGGGCCGCCGGGCAGCCCCTCGGTGACGCGGTCCCAGAAGCGGTCGAGCAGCCGCCCGCGCTCGGCCGCCTCCAGCCGGGACAGGGCGTGCACCCGGCGCAGGGTGGCCGCGGTCGGGCTGGCCGCGGCGGCCCGGACGACCGCCAGCTGGCGGTGCAGCGCCCGGTCGCGGGCCTCGAGGGCGGCGGCGTGGGCGGCCAGCAGCTCGCCCAGCTCCCGCCGGCCGGCCAGCAGCTGGCCGACGGTCTCCAGGGCCACCCCAAGGTCGCGCAGGGCCCGCACCAGCTGCAGGCGGGCCACGTCGGTGGCGGTGTAGCGGCGGTGGCCGGCCTCGGTCCGCCCGCTCGGGGGCAGCAGGCCGGCGTCGGAGTAGAAGCGGATGGTCTTGACCGGCAGCCCGGTCACGGCGGCCAGCCGGCCGATCGAGAACGTCCCGGACACGAATACCCCTTGAATCTCCAGTTACTGGAGGTTCTACCATCGTGTCCGCCAGCCGTCCACCAGCCAGAAGCACCGTCATGCCACCCCTGGGAAACGCTCTGGCCGCGTTCCCGGGCTCCCTTCGCCAATCGGGTCCTCCACGCGCACGTTGGACACCCAGGTCATGGCCGGTAGTGCCGAAGGGTCCACGGTGTGTGGGACCTTCGGCACTCCCTGCCCGTGTCAGAAGGCGCTGGACTAACGGAGGGGACCAGGTCGCGAGCGGCCGCGGCGCTGGTGAACACCGACCGGATGGCCGAGGAGGGAGCGGTCATGGCAGCCTCGAGGAGGTCAGCGGAGACCGAAGAGGACACGAAGCCGACCTTCACCTTTGAGCAGCTGGTGCTGCGCTTTGTGGTCGCGGTCATGGTTCTGGTCCTGTTCGTCATGGTGGTCGAGCTCGGCCAGGTCCGAGGCCGCGTCCGCGGGCTCGAGACCGGTGGGGCCCCGGCCCCCGCGGCAGCCACGCAGGCCCCGGTGGGCTCGCCCCAGTCGTTCAAGATCGTGCTCAAGGAGATGGAGGTCGTCCCCAAGGCCGTCGAGGTTCCGGCCGGGACCCCCCTCACCCTGCAGGTGGTCAACCAGGGCCAGACTCCCCACAACCTGGCCCTGCACGGTGGGCCCAAGACCCCCGACCTCAAGACCGGCCAGACGGCCACCCTGGAGGTGGACACGGTCACCAAGTCGATGACCGGCGAGTGCTCGATCCCAGGCCACAAGGAGGCCGGGATGACCTTCGAGGTCCGCGTCAGCGGAACGACCCCGGCCCCGGCGGCCGCGGCGGCCGACCATGCCGACGGCGCTGCTGATGGCAGTGCCTCCCTCGACCCCAACGCCACCCCAGCGGCCGCCTGGCAGTCCTACGACCCCAGGCTGGCCCCCGCCCCCGGCGGCCGCGAGCACAGACTGACGCTGACCGCCAGCGAGGGGGTCGTGGAGGTCGCGCCCGGCGTCAAGCAGCAGGCCTGGAGCTTCAACGGCAAGGTCCCCGGCCCTGCCCTGCGCGGCCGCGTCGGCGACCTGTTCACCATCACCCTGGTCAACGACCCCAAGAACAAGCTCGGCCACTCGATCGACTTCCACGCCTCCAAGGTGGCCTGGAACGACGAGATGCGGACCATCAACCCGGGCGAGCAGCTCATCTATCAGTTCAAGGCCAAGCACGCCGGCATCTACATGTACCACTGCGGCACCGCCCCGACCCTGCACCACATCGGCAACGGCATGTACGGAGCGATCATCATCGACCCACCCGGCCTGGCCAAGGTCGACCACGAGTACCTGCTGGTCCAGTCCGAACTCTACTTCGGCCCCCAGGACCAGCCCGGGTCGCTGGCCAAGATGCAGACCGAGCGCTTCGACGCGGTGGTGTTCAACGGTTACGCCAGCCAGTACAAGTTCCGCCCCATCCGGGTCGAGCCGGGTCAGCGGGTGCGGGTCTGGGTGCTGGACGCCGGGCCGTCGGAGAACAGCGCCTTCCACATCGTCGGGACCGTGTTCGATACCGCCTACAAGGAAGGCGAGTATCTCCTGCAGCCAGGGTTTGGGCGGGGTGGCGCCCAGGTGCTGGACCTGCAGCCGGCCCAGGGCGGCTTTGTCGAGTTCAGCTTCGACGAGCCGGGGCTGTACCCGATTGTGACCCACAAGTTCGCGAATGTGGCCAAGGGCGCCCTGGGGCTGTTCCAGGCCGGCGACGTCAAGGCCACCGGGGCCAGCCACTAGCCCTCCCGCCCCGGCCGGCGGGCCAGGGCCACCGCGACGAGCAGGACGGGAGCACCTCGACAAGCTGACCCGCAGCTACACCCGCCACCCGGCCTACCACGACCGCAGCTACCCGGCCGCCCAACGTTGGCGCGAGACGCGGGTGATCTGCCGCATCCATGCCCGGCGGATCACCCTGGACGCGATCCACGCCCGAGCCGGACCCAAGATGGGAGGCGAACATGAGCGCGACGGCACGTGAAGCCACCCTGCCCGAACTCAAGGACCGGCTGGCCACCCGCCGGGAGCCGGGTGGTTCCACGAGGGCGACCTC
>DASUPQ010000139.1 GCA_036280995.1 Actinomycetota bacterium
GTGCCCGACTTGAGCCCTGCGGTTGGCGCGCCTGGCGGCCAGCAGGGCCAGTCCCGCCACCACTGCCAGCGCTGCGGCCAGCGCCGCGAGCGAGACGACCAGCCAGGTTGGCTGCCCGCTCGGCTCGGTCGGCTGCACCGGGGCCGCGGGCACCTGGGTCGGCGGGGTTGTCGGGGTGTCGGGGCGGTCCTTGGCCTGCATCCAGGCCTTGAGCTCGGCCGGCGACATCCGGGTGGCCTGGTTGTAGTAGCTCCACCGCTCTGCCAGCGCCCGCTGGGCGGCGTCAGCCTGCATCCGGGCCTGCAGTTCCGCCGGGAGGAGCCAGCCGGGCCGCCCGTTCGGTTCGGTAGGCGCTGGGGCGGTCACCTGGGCGGGTGTCCCGCTGGGGATGGAGAAGCGCTCTCGGGCCAGCACCCGCCGCAGGGCAGCGTCCGCAGCAGTCTGCTCCTGGGATGCGACCTGACCGTGGCGCTGGGGCTCCCCCGCTTGGCGTTCGGTGGCCAGCCGTCGGGCCACCTTACCGTCCGGGTCGTTGGCTTGGGCGTGGGCGACGGCGGTCAGGCCGGCGAGGTTCATGGCTGCCAGGGTGGCCCCGAGGATGAGTGCGCGTGCGCGCTTGGACATGGTTACCTTCCGATCGATCAATTGACGCGGTGTGGGCGATGGGCTGGCTGGTCGTTGGCGACGGCTGGCCATCGGGCCAGCTGCCACCAGCCACGCGCCGCCCACCGCTTGCGTCGGCGCGGTGGGCGAGCGCCGCGTGATAGCCGCGCATGGGCGGCCTGCTCGTGGCGTTCGGTGATGCGCTGCTCAGCCAACACCTGGCTCAGCCCGGCATGCTGGTTGTGCATCTGTCTCGTCTCCTTCTGTAGCTGCGCCTGTTGCTTGCAGGCCACCGCCCTCCGGCCGGCCGCTCACTGGGCCATTTGCTGGCCGCCTGGCGGGCTGAACTGGATCGGCGAGGTTGGGGGCGGTGCCGGCTCGGAGCCCAGCTCCAGGGCCAGGCTGGCGATGACCATGGCCATGGCCAGGGCCAGGGCGGCAAGCAGGGTCAGGCCGCTCCAGACCAGTAGCCCGCCGAGCCGGCGGCGCACCTCACACTCCTGGGCCGGCGGGTCAAGCTGCATGGCGCCCTCCTCTCCTGAACGTTGCTGGTGCGGGCAGCGTCACCCGGCCCGGTGGCGGGGCGGTGGCGGCCGGGTGGCAGCGCGGTGGCAGCGGCCGTGGTGCCACCCTGAGCGAGCGCGACAGGTCGCTGGCTTCGACAGATACCGCCTTTATTTGGGGTGCATTACGCTTGCGCCATGCGGTTCCAAGTGCTCGGGCCGCTGGAGGTCGAGGCTGACAACGGCCCGGTCGCGCTGGGGGGGCCGAAGGAACGCCTGCTGCTGGCCCTGCTGTTGACACGACCCAACCAGGGCGTGCCGGTGGACGCGCTCGTCCAGGGCCTGTGGGGCGAGCACCCGCCCCTGACTGCGGCCAAGACCCTGCAGTCGCATGTCAAGCGGCTGCGGCGTGTCCTGGAGCCGGGCCGTGCCCGCGGCGTCGCCGGCGAGGTGCTGGTCACCCGCCAGCCGGGCTACCGGCTGCGAGTTGCGTCGGGAGCGCTGGACGCGACGCGCTTTGAGGAGCTGGGTGCCAAGGCGCGCCGTGCGCTTTCCGATGGGCAGGCTGATGCCGCCGCCTCGCTGCTGGGGGAGGCGTTAGGGCTGTGGCGGGGCCAGGCCTTCGAGGAGTTCACCGACAGCGACGTCGCCGCGGCCGAGGCCGATCGATTGGCCGAGTTGCGGCTGGGCGCCGTCGAGGATCGTATCGAGGCGGACCTGCGGCTGGGCCGGCACCGGGAGGTGGTGGCCGAGCTGGAGGGCCTGGTCCGGGACCATTCGCTGCGGGAGCGGCTGTGGGCCCAGCTCATGCTGGCCTTGTACCGCTCCGGCAGGCAGGCCGATGCGTTGCTGGCCTACCAGCGGGCCCGATCGATCCTGGTCGAGGAGCTGGGCATCGACCCGGGGGCGGAGCTGCGCCGGCTGCACGCGGCGGTCCTGGCCCAGGACCCGGGCCTGGATCCCCCGCCGCCGGTCGAGCCGGGCCCGGCCCGGGAGTTGCCGCAGGCACTCGCCGCCGCCGGCCCCGCGTTTGTCGGCCGG
>DASUPQ010000140.1 GCA_036280995.1 Actinomycetota bacterium
ACATACCGGCTGTTCGTGATCGCCCTGGCGACGGCGGTCGGGGTCCTGCTGTACGTCGTCCAGCACCGCACAAGGTTCGGCGCCCTGATCCGGGCCGGGGTGGACGACCGGGAGACCGCCGAGTCGATGGGGATCAACGTCCCGCGTGTGTTCACCGCCATGTTCGTGTTCGGCGCAGCGCTTGCGGGACTGGCCGGTGTGGTCGCCGCCGGGCTGCTCACCCTCCGCCCGGGAGCCGACACCGACATCCTGCTCTTCGCGCTGGTGGTGGTCGTCGTCGGTGGTCTGGGCAGCCTCCAGGGGGCGGCAGTCGGGAGCGCACTGATCGGGCTCGTGGACGCCTTCTCGAAGGCGTGGGTGCCCGAGCTCTCCTACTTCGCGGTGTTCGCGCCGATGGCGATCGTGCTCATGTTCCGGCCCTCCGGCCTGTTCGGCAGGTCGGGGACATGAGCACGGCCCGCTGGGCGAAGGTCGCCGCCCTCGCCGCCGGGATCGGGGGCGTGGTCGCCGCCCCCTACGTGCTCCCCAGCTATGTCGTCTCCCTGCTCACCCTGGTGTTCATCTCCGCCCTGCTGGCCGGCAGCGTCAACCTGCTTGCGGGCCTGGCCGGACTGGTCTCGATCGGTCACGCCGGGATCGCAGCGGCGGCCGCCTACGGCGTGGCGTGGGCCGCCGTCCACGACCTGGGGCTCGCGGCCGAGCTGGGGATCGCGGCGGCGCTGACCCTTGCGGTGAGCGTCGTCTATGCCCTCACCACCATGCGCACCGCCGGAATCGTGTTCCTGATGATCACGCTGGCACTCGGGATCACCGTGTTCGGTCTGGCCCTCAAGCTGTCGAGCATCACCGGAGGACAGAACGGCTTGACGGGCATCCGCCGACCCGAGGCCGTCAGCGAGTGGTGGAAGTTCTACTTCTTCGCTGCAGCCACCTACGGCCTCTGCCTGCTCGGCCTCGCCGTCCTGTCCCGGTCGCCGTTCGGGCTGATGCTTCGGGGGATCCGCGAGAGCCCGACCCGGATGACCAGCCTCGGCTACTCCGTGACGGCCGTGAAGTTCACAGCCGTCGTGGTCTCGGGCACCTTCGCCGGGTGCGCCGGGGTCCTGCTGGCCTGGAACTCGGAGTTCATGAGCCCGTCGGCGGCCTCGTTCTCGCGGTCGGCGCTGGCGGTGGTGATGGTGATCGTGGGAGGGACCGGGACCCTGCTCGGTCCGCTCGTCGGCGCCGGGATCGTGGTGGCGGCGGAGTACTGGCTCAGCTCCTACGTCGAGCGCTGGCAGACGGTCCTGGGGGTGGTGCTCATCCTGGTCGTGCTGTTCGCGCCCCGCGGGATCGTCGGCGGGTGGAAAGACCTGGCACGGAAGTTCACACATCGGCCTTGAGAGGAGAGGTCATGATCCCAAGCAGAGGGAGAGGTCGGCAGCGGACCGCCCGCGTCCTGCTGGTCGCCCTGGCGCTGGTGGTCGCCGCCTCGGCGTGCGCCCCGGACGAGGAGACGACAGGCGGCGGCACGGAAGGCACGGTCAAGCTCGGGTTCATCTCTCCGGTCACCGGCTTCGTGGCGGCGCTCGGCACCGACATGCGCCGCGGGTGGGAGATGTACTGGCAGCAGAACGGCGGCAAGGCCGGGGACGTGACCGTCCAGACCGTGTTCGAGAACGACACGGGCGATCCCGAGGTGGCTCTCACCAAGGCGCGCCGCCTGGTCGAGCAGGAGCAGGTCCAGCTGGTCGCGGGGCCCATCCTCGCCAACACCGCCTACGCCGTGGCCGGCTACGTCGCCGGCAAGGGTCTGCCGACGGTGCAGATGACCGGCGCCGACGACCTCACTCAGCGGAAGTTCGACCCGCTGGTGCTTCGCGTGGGGTACACGAGCAGCCAGTCCAACTTCCCAGCCGGCCAGTGGGCCTACGAGCAGGGGCACCGGTCCGCCGTGACCATCTGCCCGGACTACGCCTTCGGGTGGGAGAGCTGCGGCGGCTTCGTCAGCGCCTTCGTCGACGCCGGCGGCAAGATCCAGAAGCAGGTCTGGCACCCGCTCGGGACGCAGGACTTCAGCACCTACGTCTCCCAGGCAAGGCAGGCCAATCCGGACGTCGTGTTCATCGGCTCGGCCGGTGGCCCCGACGCCATCCTCTTCTACAAGGCGTGGACGGGCTTCGGCCTGAAGGACAAGATCCCCCTGGTCGGGAACTGCTGCTTCGCCGACCAGGTGTTCCTGCGCGAGGTGGGCGATGAGGCCCTCGGCCTCCAGAGCTTCACCTACTGGTCCGAGGGTCGGGACTCCGCCGTGGTCCAGAACTTCGTCAAGGCTTACGAGCAGCAGCACAAGGAGATCCCCTCACTGTATGCCGCGGGGGCCTACATGATGGCCCAGGTGGTCGCCGAGGCGCTGAAGAAGACCGGCGGCAAGATCGAGGGCGCCGACTTCATCAACGCGGCCAGGCAGGTGTCGCTGTCCGACAGCCTGTACGGCGCACTGACCTTCGACGACACCAACAACGTGGTGGGGCCGGTGTACCTGACACGGGTCGAGCGGCGCGACGACGGGACGCTGTGGAGCGTCGTGGAGAAGACCTTCCCGGAGGTGAGCCAGTTCGGGACCGAAGGCAAGGATGCGTTCCTGGAGCACCCCGTGTTCAGCCGGGACTACACGGGACAGTGAGGTGGCGTTGCTGGACGGGCAGGCCGAGCCGGTTCTGACGCTCGAGGGTGTCGTTCAGCGCTTCGGTGGGCTGGTGGCCGTTGACGGGGTCTCGCTGTCGCTGGGACCCCGTCAGCGGCTCGCCGTCATCGGGCCGAACGGGGCGGGCAAGACCACGCTCTTCCGCCTCATCGCCGGGGACATGGCGCCGAGTGAGGGCCGGATCTCCCTCTTCGGGCGCGACGTGACCCACATGCCCGCCCACAGGCGGGCGCGCATGGGCCTGTCGCGCACCTTTCAGGTGACCAACCTCTTCGGCGGGTTGTCGGTGCTCGACAACGTCCGGCTTGCCGTGCAGGCCCGGGAGTCGAGCCGGTGGCGGTTTCTCGCCCCCATCCGGCAGGGCGACCAGGTCGGTGTCGCCGCCCGGCGGGCGCTGGAGCGGGCCGGGATCGGGTCCCGGGCCGGGGACCGCGTGGCCGATCTCTCCCACGGCGAGCAGCGCCAGCTCGAGGTCGCCCTGGCACTGGCGACCGAGCCCCGCATCCTGCTGCTTGACGAGCCCGCCGCAGGTCTGTCGGCGGGCGAGCGGGCGAGATTCCGTGAGCTGCTTGAGTCGCTCCCCAGGACGCTTCCGCTGCTGCTGATCGAGCACGACATGAGCCTGGCCCTGAGCCTTGCCGACGAGGTGCTCTGCCTGCACAACGGGCGCCCGATCGCTCTCGGTCCACCGGGCGAGGTCCGCAACGACGCAACCGTCCAAGCGGTGTACCTGGGACGGGCGGTCGATGCTTGAGGTCCTGAACGTATCCGCCGGGTACGCCACCGGCACGGTGCTGAGGGGCGTGAGCCTGACGGTCGCCGAGGGCGAACTCCTCGCCCTGCTGGGTCGCAACGGGATGGGCAAGACGACCCTGCTGCGGGCAATCGCCGGCCTCAGGCCGCCGGTGCTGACCCGCGGTTCCATCCGGGTCGCCGGGGAGGACGTCTCGACGCTCCCGAGCTACCAGGTGGCACGTCGGGGCGTGAGCCTGGTGCCCCAGGGCCGTCGGGTCTTCGGAAGCTTGACCGTCGAGGAGAACCTGCGCATCGTGGCTCGCCCGAACCGGGGCTGGGACCTGGCGCGCGTCTACGACCTCTTTCCGCGGCTGGTGGAGCGCCGAAGCCAGGCCAGCTCGACGCTTTCGGGCGGTGAGCAGCAGATGCTCGCCATCGGGCGTTCCCTCATGACCGATCCGAGACTGCTGCTGATGGACGAGCCGTCGGAGGGCCTCGCGCCGGCCGTGCTCGACCTGATCCTGGACCGCCTGCTCCAGATCAAGCTGCAGGGCCAGGCCGTCATGCTGGCCGAGCAGAACGTCGACCTCGCCCTCGAGGTGGCCGACCGGGTCTGCATCCTCGGTGAGGCAGGCGCGATTGGGTGGTCGGGGCCACCGGCGACCCTCCGCGACAACCCGGCCATCCTGCGGGAGCTCGTGGGGCTGTGAGAAGGGAGCAAGCATGGCCGAACGACCTACACCACGCCGCGGGCACTACCTGATCCAGGGGGGCTCGGTCGTCTCGGTGGACCCGGACGTCGGAACCCTCCGCCGCGCCGACGTCCACGTGCAGGACGGCCGGATCGTCGGCGTCGGCGCGGGGCTCCACGCACCTGGGGCGGAGGTCCTCGACGCCTCGCGGATGATCGTCATGCCGGGTCTCGTCGACAGCCACTTCCACATGTGGAGCACGGTGGGCCGGAACTTCGTCTCGGAGGGCTTCGAGTACTTCCCCGCCAAATGGGCCACCTCCGCTGTCTACCAGCCCGAGGACTTCTACCGCAGCGTGACCCTCGGCCTGGTCGAGTGCGTGGCGGCCGGCATCACCACCGTCCACAACTGGTCCCACAACACCCGCTCCCCGGCCCATGCCGATGCGGAGCTGGAGGCGCACCGTGACGGCCTGGTGCGGGCGCGGTACTCCTATGGGCACCGTGACCTGCTGCCCGAGGACGAGGCCCTCGACTTCACCGACATCGACCGGGTCCGCGGCCAGTGGTTCGGCGACGGGTCACCATTCGGTGGGCTGGTGCACCTCGGGGTCAACCTGCGCGGCCCGGACCTCGGCGACCTGGCGGTCTTCGACCAGGAGATGGCGGCGGCGATCGCGCGCGGGCTGCCGGTCGCGATCCACACGGTCCAGGGGGCCAGCACGGCGGTGAGCGCGCCCGCGCTGGAGGCCAAAGGCTACCTCGGTCCCTCCTTCCTGCTCTGCCACTTCCTCGCCGCGACCGAGGCCGACCGCCGGGCGATGGCCCGCACCGGCACCCCGCTCAGCTTCGCCGTCCACTCCGAGCTGCGGCTGGGTGAGGCCGGCGACCCCCGGGCGGCGCTGCTGCGGATGCTCGCCGCCGGGGTCTGCGTCACCCTGTCAATCGACGCGGCGTCCCTGGCCCCCGTCAACCTGTTCGAGGCCATGAGCGTCGCCTGGAACATGGGTATCCCCTGGCAGGAGACCGACACCAAGGACCTGGAGCCGCTCGGCTTCCGCAAGTGCATCGAGATGGCCACGATCAACGGCGCGCGGGCCCTGGGGCTGGAGGCGGTCACCGGGTCGCTCACGCCGGGGAAGCGTGCCGATCTCGTCATGATCGACGCCAGCGGCCTCAACGTCGCGCCCGTGGTGGACCTGGAGTCGACCATCGTACGGTCGGCCACCCCTGCCAACGTCGACACGGTGATGATCGACGGCCGCATCCTCAAGCGTCACGGGGAACTGCTCGCCTTCGACGTCGGCCGGGTTGTCCGCCAGGCCGAGGAAAGCTCGCACGAGGTACGGGCACGCGCCGGGGGCCGTCTCCAGCCGGAGCCGTAGCCTACCCGGCACCGGCGGCACAGCGGATGCCGCCGAGGATGTGGGCGGGAACGGGTGCTGGGTCCACGCCGCCGGGAGCAACCGGGTGGACGCTGGCGGTGTGGTCGTGTTGTGGTCGGCCATGACGCTCTATCAGGTGAACTCGCCGAGCGTGATGCCTTCGACCTCGTCGCGGCGGAAGTGGGCGCCGGCGGTGTCGCGGGGGTTGAACAACGCCCTGAGCACCCGTACCCCGGCCCCACCGATGGCGGCGGTGGCTCCCGGGTAGGCGGGATGGGTCGGGCAGCCCTCGGGGTGGGCCTGGGGCACAGGTAGCTGCCATAGCGCGAGTACACCGGCTCGGGCGCCGCCGAGCTGGCCAGCTTGGGGGCAGTGGGTAGTCCCTGATGCTCAGCGGTGACCTGGGAAGATGTCGCTCCGCACAGCGCTTGGCCCCAGGCTCAGGTCCGGTCAGCCTGTCTTGACTGTTTCAGGACGAGAGGTCGGGGTAGGGAGCTTCAGATCGCGTTCGTAGCCACCACTCGCCAGTGCACCGACCTGGTCGCTTGCTGGCGCCTTCGGGATGTGTCGGCGGTAGCAGGAAAGGTGGGCAGCCCATGAGTAATGACGCGAGCAACGGGCCGAGGGTTTCTGTCTGCCTGGGGTTTGACTTTGACGCGATCTCCCTGTGGATCGGGTCGATGGGGTCCACCAGCCCCAGCATGATGTCCCGGGGGGAATTCGGCGCGGCCGCGGTCCCGCGCATCCTGGACCTGTTGGAGCGCTACGATGCCCGCGCCACCTGGTGCATCCCCGGCCACAGCGTCTACGCCTACCCGGACCTGGTCCGGCGCATCCGCGACGCCGGTCACGAACTCGGCCACCACGGGTGGGTCCACGAGAACCCACAGAAATTCGACCGGGACGGTGAGCGCCGTAACCTGGAGCGCGGATTCGAGGCGTTCGACAAGGTTGCCGGCGTGCGCCCGCGCGGCTACCGGTCGCCCGCCTGGGACTTCAGTGAGAACACCATCGACCTGCTGCTGGAGTTCGGCTTCGACTACGACTCCAGCTGCATGGGCAACGACGTCTACCCGTACTACCTGCGCCAGGGCGACCGGGCCTCGCCGACCGAGCCGTATGTATTCGGCCAGCCGGTCGACCTGGTTGAGGTGCCGGTGACCTGGGGGCTGGACGACTTCCCGCCGTTCGAGTTCGTGTGGGGGATGAACCCGGGCCTGACCAGCCCTTCCGATATCGAGGAGATGTGGCGCGGCGACTTCGACTACGCCTACCAGCACTCCGACGGAGCGGTGTATGCGCTGACGATGCACCCCCAGGTCATCGGCCGGGGACACCGCATGCTCATGCTGGAGCGCCTCCTTGAGCACATGTCTGGCCATGACGGCGTGGCCTTCGAGACGATCAGCCAGTACGTCGACCGCTGGAAGGCCGCCAACCCGCTCGACCGCTGGAAGACCGAGCATCCCGAGTACGCCGAGCCTGGGACGCGCGGCGCCGCGTGAGCCCGACGCCCACGCTCTCCCGCCGCCGACGAACCGGACGCCGGAGCCCACGCTCTGGTGGCCGCCGGCCGTCCGTTCCTGGCCCTGGCGGGGCGCCTTCCGGGACACGGGCGGCGCGCCTGCTGGGGCAACGGCGATGCGGATGCATCCACGCCAGGGAGTGAGGTGGCCGTGACCGCCGACGCCGAGTACGTTCTAGAAGGCCTCCAGGGCCCCGCCGAGATCCTGATCGACCGCTGGGGCGTCCCGCACCTGTACGCCTCGACCCTGTATGACGTCTTCCGGGTGCAGGGCTTCAACGCCGCCCGCGACCGGCTGTGGCAGCTCGACTTCTGGCGTCGCCGGGGCCTCGGCCTGCTCGCCGAGGTGATGGGCCCGTCCATGGTCGAGCGCGATCGTGCCTCCCGGCTGTTCTACTACCGGGGGGACATGCAGCCGGAGTGGCTGTCGTATGGGTCAGACACCAAGCGGGTGGCGACCGCCTTCGTCGAGGGCGTCAACGCCTACATCCGCCTGGCCCTCCACGACCGAGCTCTGCTGCCGCTGGAGTTCCACCACCTTGGCTACGAGCCAGCATTGTGGGCTGCGGAGGACTTCGCCCGCATCCGCTCCAACGGGCTGTACTACAACCTGGACTCGGAGGTGGGCCGCGCCCTGATCCTGCGCGACTACGACCCGCCGGTCGAGGAGCTGCGCCGGCGGCGTGAGCCGCCGGTGGATCTGGTCGTGCCCGAGGGCCTGGACCTGTCGGTGATCCCTGACGACGTGCAGCGCGTCTACCGTCTGGCGATCGACCCGCCCGACCTCAGCCAGGCCCGCGAGGCGGTGCTGCAGGGCAGCAACAACTGGGTGCTGGCACCCGAGCGGACTACCACCGGCCGGCCGCTTCTGGCCAACGACCCGCACCGGGCGCTGTCGGTCCCCTCCCTGCGCTACCTGGCGCACCTGTCCGCGCCCGGCCTGGACGTGATCGGCGCTGGGGAGCCGGCCCTACCGGGGATCTCCATCGGCCACAACGGCCAGATCGCGTTCGGCCTGACGATCTTCGCGATTGATCAGGAGGATCTGTTCGTCTACGAGACCAACCCGAACGAGCCGCTGGAGTACCGGTACCAGGGCCGCTGGGAGCTGATGCGGGTGGTGCACGACACCGTCAAGGTCAAGGGTGGCGACGACGTCGAGGTCGAGCTGCGGTACACCCGCCATGGCCCGGTCATCTATGAGGACTTGGAGCGCCACACCGCGTTCGCGGTCCGTGCGGCTTGGCTGGAGCCGGGAATGGCCCCGTACCTGGGGAGCATGGACTACATGCGTGCGAGCAACTGGGACGAGTTCCTGGCGGCGATGAACCGCTGGGGCGCCCCGCCGGAGAACCAGCTGTTCGCCGACCCGTCCGGCCAGATCGGCTGGAAGGCGGCGGGGTTGACCCCGATCCGGCCCAACTGGGACGGCACCCTCCCCGTCCCGGGCGACGGCCGCTATGAGTGGGCTGGGTTCCGGGACATGGACGAGCTGCCGGTCGCCACCAACCCCGAGCGGGGCTGGCTGGCCACTGCCAACGAGATGAACCTGCCCGACGACTACCCCGCCTACGACAAGGTCATCTCCTTCGACTGGTACGCCTCATCCCGAGCCGAGCGGCTCGCCCAGGTCTTCGCGGGGGATCAGCGGTTCTCGCCAGAGGACTGCGTACGGCTCCAGTCGGACTTCGTCAGCCTCCCCGCCCGCCGGATCCTGCAGCGACTGTCACAGGTGACGGCGGAGGACCCGGCCACGACCGCGGCGCTCCAGCTGCTAGGGAAATGGGACGGGGACCTAACCCCCGACTCGGCAGCGGGCGCGCTGTTCGAGGTCTGGTACCGCCGCCATCTGCGGCCGGCGCTGCTGCGCCGTGCGCTGGCCCGGCTGGTCCCAGAGGACCAGGTGGAGTCCGTCATCGCCAAGGTGACACCCGATGAAAGCCTGTTGGCCGACCCCCGCGGAGACCTGGCGATCATCGAGCAACCGGTCGACTGGTTGGGTGAGGACGCCGAATTGATCCTGGACGAGATCCTTCGCTCGACCCTGGCCGCGGCGGTCGCTGAGGTGGAGGGGCTGCTCGGGCCGGACCGGGAGCAGTGGGCGTGGGGGCGCCTGCATGTCTCCCGCCTGGCGCACCCGCTGTCGCCGCTGTTGGACGAGGAAACCCGGGCGCGGCTGGCGGTCGGGCCGGCGCCGCGCGGCGGCAGTGGCGACACCGTCGGCAACGCGGCCTACCTGGCCGACACCTTCGTGCAAACCGGCGGGGCTACGTTCCGCATCGTGGTCGACGTCGGCAACTGGGACGGCTCGCTGGTCATGAACAGCCCCGGCCAGTCGGGCGACCCCGACAGCCCCCACTACGCCGACCTGTTCGAGCCGTGGAGCCGCGGCGAGGCGTTCCCGCTGCACTACAGCCGTGAGCGGGTGGAGGCCACAACCGAGCGGCGCATCCGCTTGCGGCCGCCTCCCGATCCTGGCCAATCGGCGGGGTGAGTCCCGGCCGCCCGGCTGCGGCGTTGCCGTCGTGATCTCATCATTGATGGTGCTCCGGTCTATCAGGCGCCTCTCATGTCGTGGTCGTGACCTGCCCGGCGGCCCGCTCGTCGGCCGGGTTGGGCGGGCACGCCTCGACCTCCATGGGGAACGACGTCACCCCCTGCCAGGTGACGGTGACCAGCTCCCCGCTCCCCACCAGCAGCACCGTCTCCTCATGACGCCCCCCGCGGCCCACGGTCAGGGTGGGCTTGAGCTGGACGGGGGGTTGGAGGTCGACCTGGGCGAGCACCGGCCCGGTGCGGCGGGGGCCGTCGTTGGTGACCTGGTAGCGGACCCGCCAGCCCTGGCCGGCCGTGCCCTGGCAGGGGGCTTCCCCGATGACCCGCACCTGGATGGGGCCGGCAACGGTGCCGGTGGTGAACGTCTCGGGGTCGCGGGTGCTCTTGCCGGTGGCCATGACCGTGCTGGAGGTCGCGGGCAGAGCGGTGACGGTGGGGGGTGGCGGGATCGTCGGTTGGGTGGCCCCCGGCGGGATCGTCGGTTGGGTGACAGCCGGAGGTTGGGCGGATTGGCGGTCCCTGTCGGCGACGGCCCAGGCCAGGGCCGCGACCCCGATGCCGACGAGGATGCCGACGAGGATGCCGACGAGGAGGGCGCGTCGGAGGGTCATGGCAGCCTCCCCTGCGCGGAGGCGGGTCGGCCCTCGTAGGCACCAGCCCTCCGCTCACAGGACCGGGCCCACGAATCATAGCCACGGTCGCGACAGCCCGGGCAGCGCAGCAGGCGGGCGTAGAGGTCGCTGGCGTAGCAGCAGCAGATGAGCTCGCTCATGGCCAGCACCCCGCGGTGGCTTGGTCGACGGTCGCGCCTCTGCCGTCGTTGCCGACCAGCCGGAACTCATGCGTCCACGTCCCGATCTGGTAGCCGGCGGCATGGGTCGAGGTCCGCAGCTGCAGCCAGCCGATCCCATAGTTGGTGTTGGAACGGTAGCGGGTGCCTTCCCGGGCCGGGTTGACCCGGAACGGAAGCCGCGACCGGCCCCCGACCCCGGCGGTGATCTGCCGCTGCCCATGCCCCCCTGCGGAGAGGTGGCCGTCCCAGGTCATCGCGCCCAGCCGGGCGAGGGCGTGGGCATGGCCGGACAGGATGATGTCGTTGTGGAAGTGGTTCAGGGTCAGGATGAACTGGTGGGTGTCGGGGTCGTCCCCGAAGGTGGTGGTCCCCCAGCGTTCATGATGCCAGATAGCGATCGAGCATTTCTGTCCGCTGGTGGCCCCACCGTGGCGGCGGCTCATGGCGAATCTGAGCCACTCAAGCTGGGGGCTGCCAGCCCCGCAAGCGGCGGTTTGGGTGTCGCCGGTGGAGCCGGTGACCCGCTGGCAGTCCGACGCCAGCACGAGGACGTACCAGTCGGGACGGCCGTCTGAGTTCACGTCGAGGTCGCGGTCGTAGTAGCCGAGGTCGGGACGGCAGGGGGGAGATAGCTGGCTGCAGGGGAGGTTGGCGAGCTGGTCAGCGAAATACGCCCGCCAAGAGGGGGCGCCGGGGCCGGGTTCGCAGACGTCGTGGTTGCCGAGGGCGGGGAAGTAGCTGATGCCTTTCAGGCGACCCCAGCTGCCGTGGTAGCCGACGGGTGAGGTGAACGCGGCTGGGCTGCCGCATTCGTAGACGAGGTCGCCGGGGAGGGCGACGGCGTCGGGTTGGCCGGCGAGGGCGAGTTCGCTGGTGCCGTAGTCGTCGCCGCGGGGCTCACCGACGGGGGGGCTGATGTCCCCGGTCCAGGCCAGCTCAAACACGCCACCGCTGCCGGGGATGGGGTTGCCGCCGGGCTGGGCGGCGGCCGGGACTGTGGCCACCAGGGCGGTCAGGACGGTGAAGGTGGCTAGGAGGCGGAGGCGGGTCATGCGGCCTGCTCCGTCGGGTCAGGTGGGCCGGTCGTCGTGACAAGTTTGGGGGTATCGTAACTGATGGGAATGGGTTTGCGCGGCTTGGCCGGGTCACCCATGTCTGCTGGTCGCGTGGTGGGTCGAGCGCCCCGCACACCCCATTGGTCGACAGCACGATGCCACCCCGCTTGGGCCTGGCCGGCTCAGCCGCGATCCGGGCCGGCCCGAACCCCGGGTGCCCGAGGGCAAGGCCGCCACCCGCTGCTCAACCAGCACGCTGGTCTGGTTGGCCATCTGTGGGGTCCGACGCTCCCTCGGGCGCAGGATCGCGGGGCCATCGCGGTCCAGCCGGCGCTCCAGCGGTAATAGGCCGATTCCACAAGGCTCGGCAGGCCTGATTCAATTGAGCACCGACACCTTCACCGCTTCCCGCTTCAACGCTGATCGCGAAGGGAGGTCCGTACCAGAGGCGATCGTGAGCCCGTGGCTGCCCGGCGACCGTCAACCCCGGGCCGCTCGAGGGGAGGACACCAGTGCGAAGGACCGCCTACGCCCTGTCGATCGTGATCGGTTTGGCCCTGATCATCGGGGGGGTTGCGACCTGGATCGTGGTCAGCACCACCCTTGCCGATCAGAAGATCACGGTGTCGGACGACGCCTCCTGTCTGGCCGGCGACGAAGTCGACGGGCCGTTCAGCGCCTACTGCGAGGCGATGGTCATCGACAAGCACGCCCTTGAGGCAACCGGAGGCCTGCGCTACGCAGAGTTGGACCGCGAGGATCCCAAGCGCCAGACGGCGCAGACGGCCTCGTTCCTCCAGGCCTCGCTGTTCACCTCGGTGGTGGCCTTTGGGGTGGCGGCAATGGCGATCGCGGTCGGCGTGCTGTTCATCCTGATCGGTCTGGGGATCAGGGACGTCACCAACCGGATCGGGGAGGTCGCCAGCAGCCACAGCCCGGCGACCGCCTGAGGTCGGCCGGACATCCGCTCTCGTTCTTCCAGGCGGAAACGCTGGTCGCTCCGCTTCCAGGCGTTAACCCAACGAGACGCAACCGGTAGGGATGAGGTCTTGAGGGCGATTCCCGTCTGGGTTGGAACAGCACGTCTGAGCAGCCTCTTTTTCGGTTCGCCGGTCGATGACGCTGGAGTTCCTCGTCTATCACTAGCTCACCGTCGCCGCTGCACATTACCGCGGGGTCGAATGGTCACGGTCGACGATGCCGGCGGCGCTCACTGGGTCTTGATCCAGTACATGCGTCTGCG
>DASUPQ010000141.1 GCA_036280995.1 Actinomycetota bacterium
CTGGCCGGACACGGCGCCAAGGTCGGCACCATGAGCCGGCGGCTGTCGGCGATCCGGTTCGCCCACCGGCTCCGCGACCTGCCCGACCCGACCGAGAACGCCCGCGTCGTCGCCGTCTGGGAAGGCATCCGCCGCACCCACACCACCCGACCCGACCAAGCCACACCGCTGATGCCGCCCCAGCTGTGGGACGTCCTCGACGCCTGCCCCACCACCAAGGCCTGGAAAGACACGCGGCGGCCCGCGGAGCCGAGCCTGGCCGGCCTCCGCGACCGGGTGTCCGCGTACTAGCTCACGTGTAGGTGTGAGTACGGCCTGACGTGTAGGTCGGTCTCGGCGCGTTGAACCTGTTCCGCTCCGAGTTGAGGTCACCCTTCGGTTTGTCCACCGCCAAGCAGACAGACCGAAGGGGACCTGTTGCTCATGATCCTGGATGGAGAGTCCTGGATGAACATTCGTCGTTTCCGCGCCTTGCATGCTGCCGGCGCGACGTTCGTCGAGATCGGCCGCGAGTGCGGCTGCGACTGGCGGACGGTGAAGAAGTACCTAGCCGACGACGCGGCCGCGGCGCCACCTTTGCCGCCGCCGCGGGCCGGCTGTCAGCCGAGGCTGATCGACCCGTTCGTCGAGGTGATCGAGGCGTGGTTGCGCATCGACGTCGATTTGAAGGGCACGGTGATCCATGAGCGGCTGGTCGCCGAGCACGGCTTCACCGGCAACTACCAGCGGGTGAAGATGTTCCTGGCCGAGGTCAGGCCGCGGATCGCTGCCGAACTCGCCGACGATGATGAGAACCCGCTGGTCGGGCTGCATCGCCGGTTCGAGGTGATCGCCGGGGCCCAGGCCCAGGTCGACTGGGGTGTCGAGGGCGGCTTGCTCGCCGATGCCGGGATACCGCAGGTGTACTCGTTCCACCTGGTGTTGTCGCACTCCCGTGACCCGTTCTGCTGTTTCACCACCAGCATGGATCTGGCCACCTTCTGGGACTGTCATCGACGCGCGTTCGCCCACTTCGGCGGGGTGCCGGCCACGATCGTGTATGACCGCACCAAGACGGTGATCAAACGCCACGTGGCGCCGCGGGCGGCGGTGCCGCTGCATCCGGAGGCAGCGGCGTTCGCCGCCCACTACGGCTTCGAGATCGACGTGTTGGCGGCGTATCGCCCTACCGGGAAGGGTCGGGTCGAACGCCAGGTCGACATCGTCCGCGACCATGTGATCGCCGGCCGCCGGTTCGGCTCGATCGCCGATCTCGACGGCGCGTTCGCCGCCTGGCTGCCGATCCGGCGCGGTCAGGTCCACCGCACCCACGGTCAGGTCATCGCGGTTCGCGCCGAAGCGGACCGGGCCGCCCTGCAGCCGTTGCCGGCCCAGCCGTATGTGGTCGCAGACAAGCACCTGCGCCGGGTCGGGAAGGACTGCCTGGTCTCCTTCGAGGCCTCGTTCTACTCCGTCCCCGCCCGGGCGGTGCGGGCCGGGCAACGAGTCCAGCTGCAGATCCACCCCGACCCCGCTGCCGGCGACCAGGTCATCATCACCGCCCTTCCCGGCGACGGCGGCGGCTGGCTGGCCGGCCATCCCCGCGCGACCGTGCGGGGCACCTGGCGGGTCGACCCGACCCACTGGGACGGGCTGCCCGACGGACACACCCGCGCCACCACCCTCGATCCCACAGCACCGCCCAGCCAGCCCAGCAGCCCCCCGCTGCCGGGCTGGGAGCCGTTGGCCGGGCTGCTGGCCCGCCACGGCGCCGACATCCCCGTCGCCGCCCGCCCCCTCACCGACTACCAGACCGCCGCCACCAGGAGCTGAACCATGACCACCACCCCCACCCCGAACACCCCCACGATCACTCATCCCATCACCGGCATCACCGAGCCCGCGATCGTGCTGCCGGCCAGCCGGATCGCCAACATGATCGAGGTCCTCGACCACTGCGACTTGTTCCTGCGCACCAGCAGCCGTGACGTCGCCCGCGAGCTCGCCGACTACTGCCTGGCCCAGCCGAGCCTGACCTCCGGGTGGCTGATCGACATGATCGGCTTCGCCGGGCTGCGGCTGCGCACCGACCTCGAAGAAGCCGGCCAGCCGAAACCCTCACGGCCACAGCCGGCCCGGCCGCAGGCACAGCGGTGACCGCGCTGACCGCCGACCGGGTCCGCGACCACGCCACCCGGCTCGGCCTGACCCACCTCGCCGAGATGATCACCGGCCTGGTCGACCGCGCCGAGACCGCCCAGCTCGGCTACCTCGACTTCATCGACCTCCTCCTGCAAGAAGAACTCGGATTGCGTGAAGGCCGCCGGTTCCGCAACGCCCTGAAACTCTCCGGCCTGCCCCACCACAAAACCCTCGACGAGTTCGACTTCGCCTTCCAACCCGGGCTGGACCCCCGCAAGATCCGCGACCTGGCCACCCTGGAGTTCATCCGGCAACGCTCCAACGTCGCCCTCCTCGGCCCACCCGGAGTCGGCAAGACCATGCTCGCCGTCGCCCTCGCCGTCACCGCCTGCCAAGCCGGGTTCTCGATCTACTTCACCACTCTCGACGACCTCGTCCGCCGCCTCCGCGCCGCCGAGGCCACCGGCCGGTTCAACCGACAACTCCAGGCCTATCTCCGACCCTCGGTACTTGTCTGCGACGAAGTGGGCTACCTGCCGCTGGACCGGACCGAAGCGAACATGGTCTTTCAGCTCGTCTCCCGCCGCTACGAACGCGGCACCATGATCATCACCTCGAATAAGAGCTTCACCGAATGGGGCCAAGTCCTCGGCGACGACGTCCTCGCCACCGCCATCCTCGACCGCCTCCTCCACCACTGCGACGTCATCACCATCAACGGCCCCAGCTACCGCCTCAAAGACCGCCTCACCCTGGTCACCGGAGGTGAAACCGTGCCATGATCACTGCGCCGAGACCGACACGTCAGGTCGTACCCCGACCGACACATGAGGTCGTACCCGGACACGTGGTCGACGACGACGTCTTGGCTGCGCTGAAACAGGCCCGGGCGCGAGCGCGGGAACGGGCCTGGCTGCTGCGCGGCGAGGCGGGCCGGCCGATACCGACGCTGACCTGTGCCGGGACCGAGGTGCCGGGCCTGGTGATCGACCTCGACGCCAGCCTGGTGACCTGCCACTCAGAGAAGGAGCAGGCGGCCTCGACCTTCAAGA
>DASUPQ010000142.1 GCA_036280995.1 Actinomycetota bacterium
GCAGGCTGGAGGGGCGCCAGGGGGCGCGGGTGGGGCGGTCGCCGAACAGGCGGGGCGCGGCCTCGGCCAGCTCCTCGGGGGCCCAGCGGCGGGGCCGCTCCTGGCTGGCGACCACGTGCCAGCCCTCGTACAGCTCGACCAGGCCGCCGGTGATGCCCACGACCTGGCCGGAGACCTCGGCGGCGGCGTCGGACAGCAGCCACACCACCACCGGGGCGACGTTGGCCGGGTCGAGGGGGTCGAACTCGCCCTGGAAGTCGAGCTCGCCGAAGGCGGCCTCGGTCATCGGGGTGCGGGCCCCGGGGGCGATGGCGTTGACCCGGATCCCGTACCTGGCCAGCTCCAGGGCACAGATGACGGTGAAGGCGGCCACCCCGGCCTTGGCCGCGCCGTAGTTGGACTGGCCCCGGTTGCCGAGGATCCCGGAGGTCGAGGTGGTGTTGACGATCGCCCCCTGGCGGCCCTCGGCCTTCCACCAGGCGGCGGCGTGCCGGGTGGTGGCGAAGGTGCCGCCCAGGTTCACCCGGAGCACGAGGTCGAACTCGTCGGGCGACATGTTGAAGACCATGCGGTCGCGGACCACCCCGGCGTTGTTGACCACGCCGTCAAGGCCGCCGAAGCCCTCCACGGCCGCGGCCACCAGCCGGCCCGCCGCCTCGAAGTCGCCGACGTCGTGGCCGAGGGCGAGGGCCCGGCCCCCCTCGGCGGCGACCGCGGCCGCCGTCTCCTCGGCGCCGGCGAGGTCGTCGACGACCACCGCGGCCCCGGCGCGGGCGCAGGCCAGCGCCTCCTCGCGCCCGATCCCCTGCCCGGCCCCGGTGACGACCACCACCTTGCCGTCCAGCACGCCCATGCGCTCCTCCCGTCGGTCGGCCCGACACCGGCCCGCCGGGCTGGTGCATCATCGTCGATCATGAGGGTGGCCGTGCTGTCCGACACCCACGCCCCGCGCTACTGGAAGGCCTGCCCGCCCGAGGTGGCCAGGCGGCTGGACGGGGTGGACCTGATCCTGCACGCCGGCGACGTCTGCCGGGCGGCGGTGCTGGAGGAGCTGGCCACCTTCGCCCCCGTCCGGGCCGTGCTCGGCAACAACGACGAGCCGGACGTGGCCGCCTGGGGCGCACCCGACACGCTCCGCCTCGACCTCGACCTCGACGGGCTGCCCGCGGCCATGGTCCACGACGCCGGCCCGGCCGCCGGCCGGCCCCGCCGCCTGCGCCGGCGCTTCCCCGGGGCCGAGCTGGTGGTGTTCGGGCACTCCCACATCCCGCTCGACCTGACCGCCGACGGGGTCCGGATCTTCAACCCCGGGTCGCCGACCGACCGCCGCCGCCAGCCGCGAGGCACGATGGGGCTGCTCCGGGTCGAGGATGGCCAGCTCGTGGAGGCCGGCATCGTCCCGGTCACCTGATCGAGGTGTCAGCGCGTGGAGCGGATGGCCGCGACGCCGCGATCTACCCTCAACGGCCGGCTCCCCCGTGCACCGGACTTTGAAGGGTCCCCCGGAGATCACGACGCCGCGCCTCCCGTATCAATGAAGGCGTCGTTGGCGTGCGAAACGATACGGGCACTGGACAAGTTCACAATCGTACGTAGCGGGCAGTACGACAGGATCGGTCTTCCTAGGTAGAACAGCTGATTCAGTAGGTTTGCTGGACGGGGGTAGTCTCCCCCGGGGACAACAGAAAGTCCTCAACCGGGACGGCAACCGTAAAGGGGTGTCGAGCGATGAGCCGGACCAGCAGGCCGACGTATCTGCGGACCTCCGAGGTAGCCGGTCTTCTGCACGTGTCGCCGAAGACCGTGTCCCGGTGGGCCCAGGAGGGCAAGCTTCCCTTCCTGCGGACCTTGGGGGGCCACCGGCGCTATCCGGACAACGAGATCCGCGCCCTGGCGGACGAGCTGCGGATGTGGCCGACGATGGACGAGCCTCGTCGGGCCGAGTCCCAGTAAGGCTTCCGAGGGCCGAGCCCGCCTGGCTCGGCCCTCCACGCCGCCCGGCCAGCTAGCTGGCGGGCGCGGCACCGAGCGCCTTCTCGAGCAGGATGCGGGTGCCGTTGAGGCCGGAGTCGACCACGACCCGGTCCATCAGCGCATGCATGATGTAGAGGCCGCGGCCGCGGTTCTGTGAGGGATGGGCGCGCCGTGACATGGCCGCCCGCGAGCTGTCGAAGCCGGGCCCGCGGTCCTGGACCGAGAACGAGAACCGCCCGCCGCTGACCGCCCAGCGGATCACCATCACCGAGTCCTGCTGCCCCCAGGAGCCGTGGACGACCGCGTTGGTGACGGCCTCGCCGCTGGCCAGGAGGATGGCGTCGGCCATCTCCTCGGGCACGTCCCAGCGCTCCAGGTCACGGTGGAGCAGGGCCCGCACCGTCGGCACCGAGTCGCTGCGGCACGGCAGCAGCAGGTGCGCCGTCGGGCGCCCCAGCCGGCCGTGCGTCGCCTCCTCCACGGACTCTGCATACAACGAGCGGCGGTATTCAGTCCAACCGGGCGGTCGCGCCCGCCACCTCCCGCTGGCCCTCGGGGCACCGCTTGAGCAGGTCGCAGCCGGCGCACCAGGGCCCGGTGCGCGGCCGGAACTCCTGGTCGGCCCGGAGCGTGGCCGCGGCGTCCAGCACCTCGCCCAGGCGCCGGCGCAGCACCTCGGGCGGGCGCTCGGTGACGACCTGGGTGCCGGCGACCACGTAGTCGAGGACCAGGCGGGTCACCGGGCGGCCGAGCCGCCGCTCCACCAGGGCGGCGTAGATGGTCAGGGCCTCGTCGGCGTCGGCCGCCTCCTGGGCGACCGGCCGGCGGCCGGTCTTGTAGTCGACCACCACCAGGCCACGGCCGTCGCCGCGGTCGGCGTCGACCCGGTCCAGGCGCCCCTTGAGCACGACGTCGCCCCAGACGGCCTGCAGGCCGAGCTCGGTGGCGTGGGGCACGACGGTGGTATCGGTCCGGCCGTACCAGGCCCGCAGGGCCTCGGCCCCCCGCTCCCGCTCCTGGCGCTGCTGCTCCTTGTCCCGGTAGCCGTCGCGGACCCAGCCGCGGCGGAACAGCTCCAGCAGCATGCGCAGGCTGCGGCGACCCACCGGGAGGCGGTAGAACTCGCGCAGGGCCGCGTGCACGCTGGTCCCGAAGGCCTGCTGGGCGCTGGAGCGGGACAGTCGCCAGAGCCCGTCCACGTACAGGAACCGGTACAGGCGCGGGCAGAGACGGTAGCGCTCGAGGGCCGACGGGCTCAGGACCGTCGCCCGTTCCAGGTCCATGCCTGGCAGGCTCTGCTGCTCTGCGCCGTTCATCCTTCGAGGCTACGCCCGGCCCGCCACACTCGGTTGTCCTTCCGGGTCCGAGATCGGCAGAAGGGCGGGCTGAAGGGGCCATGGCGTGACGCCGACCTCCGAGGCCCTCCGGGACCTGCTCGAGGAGACCGGCTTCAAGATGGCGCTGCGCGCGTTCGAGTGCCCGGAGCTAGCTGAGGACCAGGTAGGCGACCCAGAAGCTGGCGAAGAAGCTGATCACGCCGGCCACGATCGCCGACAGGCCGAGGGTCCCGTCGCCCTTGGAGCGGGCGATCCCGCCGCAGACGACCGCGACCAGGCCGCCGATGGGGAACATGACCAGGCCCAGGCCAGCCAGGACCAGGCCGGCGACCGCCCAGGGCCGCCCGTCGGGAGTGGTGGGGGTGTCAGCCATTGGCCGCCTTCAGCTGGGCTCGGACCTGGTCCAGATAGACCTTGCGGTACTCCTTGACGTCCGCGGGCGCCTCCAGCAGCCGGACCCCCTCCGCGTCGGCCCAGCGGTCGAACTCGTCCAACAGCTCCTCGAGCTCGTCGCAGGCGTCCAGGGCGGTCGGGACCAGCTCGTCGGGGAGGGTGTAGCGCACCGCGAAGCTGGGCTCCTTGCTCAGGTAGGCCTGGTCGGCGATCTCGTCGACCGGGCTGCGGGGGAACTGGCGGCTGAGCCGGTCGATCAGCTCCTCGAACCGGGCCGGCGCCGCCTCGGGCGCCAGGGCGAGCAGCTGCGCCTCGCGGCGCACCGCCTCGTAATGGTCCCGGCTCCTGATGTGCAGCGCCGGGTCGAACGGGCCTACCTGAAGCTCCATGCCCGAAGCATACGACGCCGCGGCACCTCGCGCGTCGTCAGGCCCCGCCCAGGAGGCGCTCGACGGTGGCGTCGGGGGTGCGCTCGCTGCCGAGGCGGTAGCCGTAGAGGGCGCCGTGGCAGTCCGAGGCGCCGGTCGTCTCCAGACCCAGCTCGGCGGCCAGGGCCCGCCAGCGGGCCCGGTCGGGAGGTGGCTGGTCGGGGTGGTCGACCTCGAGGCCGTCCAGCCCGGCCCCGGCCATGGCCCGGATGACCGGCTCGGGGACGGCCGCGGCGCCGGCGTGGACCGAGGGGTGAGCCAGCACCGCCACCCCGCCGGCCCCGTGGATCAGCTCGACCGCCTCAACCGGGGTGACGGCGTCCTTGCCGACGTAGGCCCGGCCGCCGGTGCCGATCCACTCGGGGCTGAAGGCGGCGGCCACGTCGTCGACCACACCGGCCTCGACCATGGCCCTGGCCACGTGCGGCCGCCCGAGGGCGCCGCCGCCGGCCAGCTCTCTGACCCGCTCCAGCTCGACCGGGGCGCCGAGGGCGCGCAGCCGCTCCACCATGCGGCGGGTCCGGGTGACCCGGCCCTC
>DASUPQ010000143.1 GCA_036280995.1 Actinomycetota bacterium
GCGCCGCCTGGTCTACGGCCCGCCCTGACCGGGTTCGCAGAGGAAGGTGGACCGGAACAGGGCGGCGAGGTGGGTGCGGTAGCGCCGTGGGGACCAGCCCCGGTCGACCAGGAGGTCCTCGAGCAGCTCGTAGGACATCAGCGCCCACAGCATGTCGGCGGCGGTCGGGACCGTCCATGGCGGGGCCAGCCGCCGCTCGCGGGCCAGCCAGGCGGCGAGCCGCCGGCAGCAGGCCTGCTGGTCGGCCATGACGAGCTGCCAGTGCGCTTCGGCGTCGGGATCGACGCGGCGGACGCGCTGGATGGCGCGGGCGACGGCGAGGACGCGGGGGTGGAAGCGGGCCAGGTGGCGGGCCCACTCCTCCAGGGCGGCGGCGGCATCGGGCGCCTGCCATACCGGCTGGAGCGAGGCCGCGAGCCCTTCCTGCTCGCTCGTGTAGCCGAACAGCTCGGTCAGCAGCTCGGTGCGGGAGGCGAAGTGCAGGTAGACGGCCCGGCGGGAGACGCCGGCCCGCTCGGCGACCGCGGCCATCGTGAGCGACTCGGCCCCTTGCTCCTCGAGCAGTGCGCGGGTGGCGGCCAGCAGCGCGGCGCGGGTGCGGCGGCTGCGGGCGTTGCGGGGTTCCTCGATCGGCTCCACCTGGCGACCCTTGCGATAGTTACACACTACGTGTAGTTTACATGGTGCACACCGTGTGAAGTTAGGAACGGCTCTGCCTGTCCGGCAAGGAGACGCCGATGCCGCACGACACGTTGCCACGGCCCGCGCCGGCCGGCGTGGCCCGGCCGGCCAAGCGCCTGACATTGCCGCTCATCGCCGTGACCGGGCTGATGCTCATTCTCGACCTCACCATCACCAACGTCGCCCTGCCCACCATCCAGCACGCCCTGCGGATGACCCCGCAGAGCCTGCAGTGGGTGGTCAACGCCTACGCCCTCGCCTACGGCGGCTTCCTGCTGCTGGGCGGCCGGCTCGCCGACCGCCTGGGCCGCCGCCAGGTGTTCCTGACCGGTGTGGCCGTGTTCACCGTGGCCTCGCTGCTCGGCGGGCTGGCCCCGGCCGGCGGCGTGCTGGTGGCCGCTCGCGCCCTGCAGGGCCTGGGCGCGGCCCTGGCCGGCCCAGCCGGGCTGTCGATCCTGACCACCACCTACGCCGAAGGCCCTGAGCGCAACCGCGCCCTGGGGGTGTGGAGCGCCGTCCTGGCCAGCGGCGGCGCCCTCGGCATGCTGGCCGGCGGCCTGCTCACCCAGTACGCCAGCTGGCGCTGGGTGCTGTTCGTCAACGTCCCGGTCGGCATCCTGGTCCTGGCGGCGACACCGCGGGTGGTCGCCGCCGCTCCCGGGCAGCCGCGGGCCCGCCTCGACGTGGCCGGGGCGGTCACGGTCACCGCCGGCCTGGCCGCGCTGGTGTACGCCACCAGCCAGATGCCCGGGCACGGTTGGACCGCCACCCCGACCCTCGGCGTCCTCGTGCTGGCCCTGGCCCTGCTGGCCGCGTTCGTGGTCGTCGAGGCCCGTCGCCGCGCCCCGCTGGTGCCGCTGGGGATCTTCCGCCGCCGCGGCGTGGCCGGGGCCGACCTGGTGGCGCTGCTGAGCGGCGCCGCGGTGATCGCCTCGCCGATCTTCTTCCTCACCCTGTACCTGCAGCAGGTCCTCGGCTTCTCGGCCATCCAGGCCGGGCTGGCCACGCTGCCCCTTGGCCTGGCGGTGATCGCCGCCTCCCAGCTCACGCCCAAGCTCGTGGACACGGTCGGCGCCAGGCGCCTGCTGGCCGGTGGTCTGGCGCTGGCCGCCGCCGGCCTGCTGCTGCTCGGCCGGATCCATCCGGCCGGCGGCTACACCCTGGACGTGGCCGGCCCGCTCGTCCTGCTCGGTCTGGGGATGGGGTTGAGCTTCGTGCCCCTGACCGCCAGCGCCACCGCCGGAGTGCCCCCGGCCGACCAGGGGCTGGCCGCCGGCCTGCTGCAGACCGCCCAGCAGCTCGGCGTCGCCCTCGGCCTGGCCGTGCTCACCGGCCTGGCCACCGCCACCACCCAGGGCCTGCTCGGCGGCGCCAGCGGGCCACCGGACCCGGAGGTCCTCGAGGCGGCGTTCACCGGCGGCTACGCCGCCGCCCTGCGGGGAGCGGCGCTGCTGGCCCTGGCCGGGGCGGCGCTCGCGATCCTGCTCCTCCCACGCCACCCGCCCAAGGAGGGACGATGAGCAGCTTCACCCAAGCCGAGCTGACCTACCTGCACGGCGAACGCCGGCTGGCCCGCCTGGCCACCGTCGGCCCCGACGGCACCCCCCACATCGCCCCGGTCGGCATGTGGAGCGTCGACCCCGACAGCGGGGTCGTCGAGGTCACCGGCCACGACTTCGCCGCCACCAAGAAGTTCCGCGACGTCGCCCGCACCCACCGCGCCGCCATCGTCGTCGACGACGTGCTGCCGCCCTGGCAGCCACGCGGCGTCGAGATCCGCGGCCACGCCGAAGCGGTCAGCGAACCCCGGCCAGCCATCCGCATCCACCCCGAACGAATCATCGGCTGGGGCCTCGACGACCACGGCCCCGGCCGCCGCCACGCCCGCGACGTCGACCCTACGGCCTAAGCAGCTATGGGCCACGACGGTCACGGCCACGATGGCAGCCGCCGCTCAGGCGCCGTGGCGATGGCCGTGGGCCTGGCCGTCGCCACGGAGGCCTGCTCCTGCCTGCCTACCTCACCGCCGCCTCCGCCACCGCTTCCCAGCGTTGCCGCTGGAAGGGCTTGTCGACCGGCGGGTCGGCCAGATTGGCGGCCCAGTTCGCCATGCTGGTAGAAGCGGCCTGGGCGATCACGTCGAGCGCTTGCTCGGTGGTGTAGCCGGCCTTGCGCAGCGCCTCGAC
>DASUPQ010000144.1 GCA_036280995.1 Actinomycetota bacterium
GCCTCCCGGACCTCCGGATTCCACCAGTTGAGGTCGGGCTGCTGGGGCATGAACGAGTGCAGGTACCACTGGCCGGTGCGCTCGTCGAAGGTCCAGGCCTTCCCCGCCCGCGGGAACGAGCTCATCCAGTTGTTGGGCGGCGAGCCGTCCGGCCGGGAGTCGGCCCAGACGTACCAGTCGCGCTTGGGGTTGTCCCGGGACGAGCGCGACTCCAGGAACCAGGGGTGGCGGTCGGAGGTGTGGTTGGGCACCAGGTCGACCACCACCCGGATGCCGCGGGCGTGGGCCTCGGCGACCAGCCGGTCGAAGTCGCCGAGGGTGCCGAACACCGGGTCGACGTCGGTGTAGTCGGCGACGTCGTAGCCGAAGTCGGCCATGGGCGACGGGTAGAACGGCGACAGCCAGATGGCGTCGACCCCGAGCGAGTCCGGGGTGCCGTCGTTCAAATGGTCGAGCCTGGCCGTGATCCCGGCCAGGTCGCCCACCCCGTCACCGTTCGCGTCGGCGAAGCTGCGGGGGTAGATCTGGTAGATGACCCCGCGCCGCCACCAGTCGCCTGTTCCCACGCCAGCCGGTTCCCTGGTCTCTCAGTGCTCAGACCGCGCTGCGAACTCCTCGACCATGCGGCGGGCCTCGTCGTCGGTGTACTGCACCGGCGGCGACTTCATGAAGTAGGCGGCGGGGCCGAGCAGCGGCCCGCCGATGCCGCGGTCGAGGGCGAGCTTGGCGCAGCGGACGGCGTCGATGACCACGCCGGCCGAGTTGGGGGAGTCCCAGACCTCCAGCTTGAGCTCCAGGTTGATGGGCACGTCGCCGAAGGCGCGGCCCTCGACCCGGATGTAGCACCACTTGCGGTCGTCAAGCCAGGGCACGTAGTCGCTGGGCCCGACGTGGACGTTGCGCTTGCCCAGGTCGTGGTCGACCTGGGAGGTCACGGCCTGGGTCTTGGAGATCTTCTTGGACTCCAGCCGGCTGCGCTCCAGCATGTTCATGAAGTCCATGTTGCCGCCGAAGTTCAGCTGGTAGGTGCGGTCGATGTGGATGCCGCGGTCCTCCATCAGCCGGCTCAGCACCCGGTGGACGATGGTGGCCCCGACCTGCGACTTGATGTCGTCGCCGATGATCGGCACCCCGGCCTTGGTGAAGCGCTCGGCCCACTCGGGCCGCCCGGCGATGAACACCGGCAGGCAGTTGACGAAGGCCACGCCGGCCTTGAGGGCCTGGTCGGCGTAGAAGCGGGCGGCGTCCTCGGAGCCGACCGGCAGGTAGCAGACGAGCACGTCGGCGCCGGAGGCGGCCAGGGCGACGGCCACGTCGACCGGGGCCGAGTCGGCCTCCTGGATGGTCTCGGCGTAGTAGTGGCCGAGCCCGTCCAGGGTCGGCCCGCGCTGCACCTCGACCCCGAGAGGGGGCACGTCGGCGAACTGGATGGTGTTGTTCTCGCCGGAACGGATGGCCTCGGAGAGGTCGCGCCCGACCTTCTTGGCGTCGACGTCGAAGGCGGCCACGAACTCGATGTCGCGGACGTGGTAGCCACCGAGCTCGACGTGCATCAGACCGGGGACGTGGTCACCGGGCTCGGCCGCGGCGTAGAACTGCACGCCCTGCACCAGTGACGATGCGCAGTTGCCCACGCCGACGATCGCGACGCGTAGCTTTCCCATCGGTGTCTGGTCTCCTCCTGAGACGGCGCGGCCTACCCGGTCTGTGCGGGCAGGCGGGGGTCGCGCGGGGACTGGGGAAGCTGGGCCGGGGGCCCAGCGGGGTCCTGCTCGGCGGCGTCCTCGGTGGAGCGACGCTCGCGGGCGATCAGGCGGTCGAGCCAGGCGATCTCGCGCTCGCGCTCGTCCAGCCCGTGGTCCATCAGCTCGATGGTGTAGGCGTCCATGCGCTCGCGGGCTGTCCGCACCGAGGCGCGCAGGTCGGCCAGCCGCTCCTGGAGGTAGCCGCGCCGCCGCTCGAGCTGGTAGAGGCGGGCCTCCGGCCGCAGGTAGCGGAAGAAGGCCAGTCGCATGGAGAACCGGTCCTGCTCCAGCTCGTGGCCGTCGGCCGACTCCAGGAGCTGGTGGAACAGCCGGTTGCCCTGGTCGGTCAACCGGTACACGTGCTTCTTGCGCGAGGTGAACGGCGCGACCTCGACGTCGAGGGCCCCGTCGGCGGCCAGCCGCTTGAGGCAGGGATACAGGGAGCCGTAGCTGACTCGCCAGAAGGCCCCGAGCTTGACCGAGAGCTGCTTCTTCAGCTCGTAGCCAGACATCGGTGCCTCCTTGAGCAGCCCCAGCACGGCCAGCTCGAGCACGAAGCACGTCCCCTCTTGCTTGTGGTTCACTACTGCGGGTCGAACCCAATATATCGGTTCGATGTATCGACACGATAGGTACGCCAACGCGAGTATGTCAACTCGCGTGGTAGGGCCGTCATCCCACCCCGTCGGACCTGCAATGGCCGGGTACACTGGCGCCGAGATGCGGCTAGTCGACTACACCCTGGCCAAGCGGGCGAAGCTCACCGAGCTCCGCGGCGGCCGCCTGTCGCGCGACGACGTCTGCGACGCCCACCCCGAGCTGCTGCGGGCCGCCCGCAACGTCGGCGAGCAGGTCCAGGCGCCCTGCCCGGTCTGCGCCTCCGAGCCGCTGGTCCACGTCACCTACGTGTTCGGTGACGCCCTGCGCCAGGCCAACGGCCGTGTCTGGCCCCGCACCGGCCTCGCCGACCTGCACCGCTCCATGGACGAGGTGGCCTGCTACGTGGTCGAGGTCTGCACCGCCTGCTACTGGAACCATCTCGCCCAGCGGTACCTGCTGGGCCGCCGCCACGTCGGCTGAATCGGCTTCCGGCCAACGGTTGGAGTAATCTTCTCGCGCTATGGCAGCACCCCCGATCACCCCCACACGGGCCGCCAGGCACCAGCAGGCCAAGCCGCAGGGCAGGGAGCGCAAGCAGGCACCCCCCAACCGCTCCCGCTTCCGCCGGATCCTGCGCTGGACGCTGTGGCTGGCCGTGCCGGCCGTGGCCGTGGCCGCCGGCACCGTCGTCGGGCTGATCTACGCCTTCGCCCGGGTGCCCTTGCCCGAGGAGGTGCCGACCGCCCAGACGATCGTGTTCCTCGACGAGTCCGGCAAGAAGGAGATCGGCACCCTCTCGGCCCAGGAGAACCGCCGGGTCGTCCTCCTGGCGAAGATCCCCGAGCACACCCGCCGGGCGGTGCTGGCCGCCGAGGACCGCGACTTCTACGAGCACGGGGCCATCTCCTGGCGCGGGCTGGCCAGGGCGAGCGCGGCCAACCTGCTGCGCCGGCGCATCTCCGAGGGCGGCTCCACCATCACCCAGCAGTACGTGAAGAACGCCTTCCCCGGCGTGGGCCGCGACCGGACCCTGTTCCGCAAGCTCAAGGAGGCCGTGCTCGCGGTCAAGCTGGAGCGCAAGTTCTCCAAGGACAAGATCCTCGAGTTCTATCTGAACACGGTCTACTTCGGCCGGGGCGCCTACGGCATCGACGCCGCCGCCCGCACCTACTTCGAGAAGAAGGTCGGGGGCCTCGACGCGGCCCAGTCGGCCCTGCTCGCGGGGGTGATCCGCAGCCCCGAGTTCTACGGCAAGAAGGAGCACCAGGCCTCGGCCAAGGCGCGGCGCGACTACATCCTCCAGGCGATGGTCGACCGCGGCTGGCTGACGGCCAAGGACGGGCGGGCCGCCATCGCCACCAAGCCCGGGATCTCCTGGAAGGCCACGCGCGGCGGGATCGTCAACTCCGACGCCCCGTTCTTCCTGGAGAAGGTCCGCCAGTACCTGGTCGCCCGCTACGGCGCCGAGGCCGTCAACCTGGGCGGGCTGCGGGTCCGGACCACCCTCGACACGGAGATGCAGGACCTGGCCGAAGCCACGGTCACGAGGATCCTGGACGACCCGAAGACCAACCCCAAGGCGGCGCTGGTCTCGATCGACCCCCGGAACGGGGCGGTGCGGGCCATGTACGGCGGCCGCAACTTCAAGGGCCGCCAGTTCAACTACGCCACCAACTCGATCCGCCAGGCCGGCTCGACCATGAAGCCGTTCGTGCTCGCCCAGGCGCTGGCCGACGGCATCTCGGTCAATGAGGTGTTCCCCGGCCCGGCGGAGCTGATCGTCGATGGCGAGAAGTTCGAGAACTACGGCGACACCAACTACGGCCAGCTGACCCTGCGGGACGCCACCAGGCTGTCCGTCAACACCATCTACGTGCAGCTCATGCAGATGGTGCAGTCCGACCGGGTGGCCAAGCTGGCCAAGGCGCACGGCCTGACGGCCGAGCTCGGCGGCCCGGGCGAGCCCGGCCGGGACCCGCGACCGCTGGAGGACGCGCCCGTGCTCAAGCCGGTCCTCGCCCTGTCCCTCGGCTCCGGGGACGTGACCACCCTCCAGCTCGCCTCGGCCTTCGGCACCTGGGCCAACCGCGGCATCCACCATGCCCCGCACCTGGTCGAGAAGGTGGTCGACTTCAGGGGCCGGGTGCTGGAGGAGCACGGCAGGCAGCAGGGCGCCCAGGTGCTCAGCCGCGTGCACGCCGACATCATGAACATGGTCCTGAAGGGCGCGGTCGAGAACGGCACCGGCAGCGCGGCCCGGCTGCCCGGCCGCGAGGTGGCCGGCAAGACGGGCACGACCAGCAACTACGCCGACGCCCGGTTCGTCGGCTACACCACCGACCTGGTCACCTCGGTCTGGGTCGGCTACGACGACCAGAAGCACAAGCTGGTCGACGTCCCCGGGTACCCCGGGGGCGTGTCCGGCGGGTCGCTGCCGGCCCAGATCTGGCATGACTACATGGACCTGGCCACGAGCGACCGGCCCAGCCTCCCGTTCGAGCCCCCGGCCGAGATCGGCGGCCGCGTGCTGAACACCACCACCACGGCCCCGCCGACCACGGTGCCGCCGCCACCGACCCAGCCCGGCCAGCCCGGCCCCCAGCCGACCTTGCCGCAGCCCACCCGGCCGGGCCCCGTCCCGTCGCTGCCGGTCACCCCGACGTCGCAGCCCGGGCAGGTGCCCGAGTCGACCTTCCGAGCCTAGGCGGGCCAGGGGGCATGCGGGCCGCGACCGCGGCGGGCGGGATCCGGCACGGCCCGACCTGGGCCCGCACCGGGACCCCTGAACAGGCGGCGGACGGCATCCGGCGTGGCCCGGCATGGGCCCGGGCCAGGGGACGGGAGGACGCCCGAGGCGGCACCGTCGACCTGCTGGTGGTCGGGCTGTGGCTGCTCACGCGGGCGGTCCTCCTGGCCATCTCCCTCAACCCGCGCCTGTACTCGGCCGCCCTGTTCGGCGACGTCCGCTTCTACGGGGCCAAGGTGGAGCGCATGTTCCAGGGAGAGCTGCCCTACCGTGACGTCGCCACCGAGTACCCGCCGGGCAGCGTGCCCTTCACCATCCTGCCCGCCCTGGTGGTCGGCACCGGGGCCGGCTACCGGCTTGCCTTCGCCTGCGAGATGCTGCTGGTCGACGCCGTCGGGCTGTGGGCGGCGACCCGCCTGGGCCGGGTCGTGGACGCCGGCCGGCGCCGCATCCCCCTGGCCTACGTGCTGGCCATGGTGGCCGTTGGGCCGCTGCTGCTGCTCCGCTTCGACCTGGTGCCGGCCGTCTGCGTGCTGCTGGCGGCGGCCATGGCCGCCGAGGGCCGGTTCGGCTGGGCGGCGGCCGCCCTCGGCTACGGCACCGCGGCCAAGATCTTCCCCGGGGTGCTGGCCCCGTTGCTGGTCCTGGGGATGGTGCCGGCGCTCGGGTGGCGGCGCTCGCTGGTGCGGACGGTGCCGCCGTTCCTGGCCGGGTTCGGCCTCACCGTGCTGCCCGCGCTCGCCCTGTCGTTCCGGGGCACCGCCGACTCGGTCCTCTACCACGTGCAGCGCGGGGTCCAGATCGAGAGCCTGTGGGCCAACCTGATCGACCTCGCCCACCTGTTCGGCCTGCCCGCCACCACCGTCTACAGCTTCGGCGCCTACGACCTCGACTCCAGCGTCTCCGGGGTCGCCAAGGCGCTGTCGGGGGCGGCCACCGTGGCCGCCCTGGGCGCCGCGGCCTGGCTGGTCTGGCGGCGCGCCCTGGCCAGGGGCGGGCTCGGCCCGGCCGACTGGGCCGGCGTCTTCACCCTCGGGACCTTCGCCTTCGTCCTGCCCACCAGGGTGCTGTCGCCCCAGTACCTGGTCTGGCTGTGCGCCCCGATGGTCGGGCTGGCCCTGGTCCTCGCCGGCCGGCGGGCGCTCTGGTCGCTGGTCGCGGCCGCCCTGGTCAGCCAGGTCATCTTCCCGTTCCGCTACACCCAGCTGCGCCGCCTCTACCCCCTGGACATCGGGCTGCTGACCCTGCGCAACCTGCTGCTGGTGGTGGCCTGCGCCCTGGTCGTGCAGGCCTTCCTCCGCACGTCGGCTGGCCGTGGGGGGGCTGTGGATACCGCCGGGTGACTGTCGGGACCGGATGGGAGACTTGGCCCATGGCTGGGACCTTCGAGACCCCGACCGGAGCCGGCGGCTGGCGACGCGGGCGGCGCGCCTGCTACCCTCGGCCGGCTTCACACTCCTGCTCCCGCTACGGGGGCCGCTCAGTCCAGAGGAGGTGACATGCGTCACTACGAAGTCATGCTGATCCTCGACCCCAGCCTGGAGGACAAGGACGCCAAGGCGGCGGTGGATCGGTTCCTGGCCACCGTCACCAGTCGTGGCGGCACGGTCGGCAACATCGACCACTGGGGCAAGCGCCGGTTCGCCTACGAGATCCGGCACCTCGAAGAGGGCTACTACACGGTCGTCGACCTCGAGGCGGAGCCCGAGACGGTCGACGAGCTGTCGCGGGTGCTCTTCCTGGCCGACAATGTGATCCGGCACAAGGTCATCCGGCCCCAGGCCGCCTGACCGGCGTCTCCTTCCCCGCTGGCCTCGACCTCGACCTGAGCGGTCTTCGGCCGGGGCCGTTGTACTGGTTCGTGCCCGGCCGAGCGCCGGCGCGGGATGCGAGAGGTGGTACAGCACAAGTGGCAAACGACAACCAAGTGATGCTCGTCGGCAACCTGACCGACGACCCCGAGCTCCGCTTCACCCCCAACGGGGCGGCCGTGGCCAACTTCCGGCTGGCCGTGACCCCCCGCGTCCGCGAGGGCGACTCCTGGAAGGACGGGGAGACCTCGTTCTTCCGGATCAACGTCTGGCGCCAGCAGGCCGAGAACGTGGCCGAGACCCTGCAGAAGGGCGCCCGGTGCATCGTGGTCGGCCGGCTCCGGACCCGCTCCTGGGAGACCCCCGAGGGCGAGAAGCGCTCCGTCACCGAGGTCGAGGCCGACGAGATCGGCCCCAGCCTCAAGTTCGCCACCGCCAAGGTCGAGCGCTCCAGCCGGGGCGGCTCGGGCGGCGGCGGCGGCGACTGGGCGGGCAGCGCGGCCGGGGCGAGCAAGGGTGGCCAGTTCAACGACGAGCCGCCGTTCTAGGAGCGGCGACAACCCCGAAAGGCAGCACCTGCATGCCCAAGAGCACCTTCCAGCGCAAGCCCAAGCGCAAGTTCTGCCAGTTCTGCGCCGAGAAGCAGGACTACATCGACTACAAGGACGTCAACCTGCTGCGCAAGTTCATGAGCGACCGGGGCAAGATCCGCGCCCGCCGGGTCACCGGCAACTGCGCCCAGCACCAGCGCGACGTCGCCGCCGCCGTCAAGAACGCCCGGGAGATGGCCCTGCTCCCGTACTCGGTCCGGTAGCAAGGAGCCGTGACATGAAGGTCATCCTGAACCAGGAGGTTCGCGGGGTCGGGGCGCCCGGCGACATCGTCGACGTCTCGGCCGGGTACGGCCGCAACTACCTGCTGCCCCGCAACCTGGCCCGCCTGGCCACCCCGGGCGCGATCCGCCAGGCCGAGGGGATCCGCGCCCGGCGGATCGAGCGCGAGATCGCCGACCTCGAGCAGGCCCGCTCCATCGCCGGTCACCTCGAGGCGCTCAAGGTGACGATCCCGGCCAAGGCCGGCAAGGAGGGGCGCCTGTTCGGGTCGATCACGACCCCGCAGGTCGCCGAGGCGGTCGAGCGCACCGGCGGCACCGCCATCGACCGCCGCCGCATCCACCTGGACGCCCCCATCAAGTCCCTCGGTACCCACCGCCTCACCATCCGGCTCCACCCCGAGGTCGAGGCGACCGTGAACGTGGAGGTCGTGCCCGGCTAGGAGGGGGAGCAGCGAGCAAGGAGAACGGCAATGGCCATCCGCCCCGTCCCCGAGGGCGGCTCGCGGGCCAGCGCTTCCCCAGCCTACGAGCGCGTCCCACCCCACAACGTCGAGGCCGAGGAGTCGGTCCTCGGCTCGATGCTGCTCTCCAAGGACGCCATCGCCGAGGTCCTCGAGCTGCTGCGCGAGGACGACTTCTACCGCCCGGCCCACCGCACGGTGTTCCGCTCCATCCTGGAGCTGTACGGCCACGGCGACGCCGTCGACGCCATCACCGTCCAGGAGGAGCTGCGCCGCAACGGCGCCCTGGCCGACATCGGCGGCGCCCCGTTCCTCCACACCCTGGTGGCCAGCGTCCCCACCGCCGCCAACGCCACCTACTACGCCCGCATCGTCAAGGAGGCCGGCGTCCTCCGCCGCCTCATCGACGTCGGCACCCAGATCGTCCAGCTGGGCTTCGAGACCCCTCAGGACACCGAGCGCGCCGTCGACATCGCCGAGTCCCTCGTCTACCAGGTCGCCCAGGGCCGGGTCACCGAGGACTACCACTCCCTCCGCGACGTCCTCACCGGCACCCTCGAAGCCATCGAGCGCCTCCACGAAGACCACCGCGAGATCACCGGCGTCCCCACCGGCTTCCCCGACCTCGACCGCCTCACCTCCGGCCTCCAGCCCGCCAACCTGGTGATCGTCGCGGCAAGACCGGCTGTGGGGAAGTGCGTGGCGCAGGACACGCTGGTCACCGAGGCCACCACCGGGGCCCGCATGACCATCGGCGAGTTCGTCCGCCGCGGCAGAGCCGGCGAGGACCTCCGCCTGCACACTCTGGGTGGCGACTGGCGGCTCCATACCGTGCGGCCGAGTGCGTTCCTCGACAACGGGGTCAAGCCGGTGCTACGGCTCACCACCCGGTCCGGACGGACGATCCGCGCGACCGGCAACCACCCGTTCCGCACCCTGGAGGGCTGGGTCCCGCTCGCCGAGCTCCATCGCGGGGCGCGGATCGCGGTCCCGCGCCGGCTGGAGTGCGCCCCGACGGCGTCGGAGCTGCCGGACGAGCTCGTCGCCCTCACGGCCTACCTGATCGGCGACGGATCACTGACCGGGGGCACGCCGCGGCTCACGGCCTGCGATCCGGCCGTCCGTGCAGACGCGTCGGCCTGGGCCGGGCGCGCTGGGGTGCACGCCGTCGAGGTGGCGTTCCGTCGCCGCCGGCTCGACGACTGGGCCGACGAGGCATGCCACCAGCGTCCCGGCGGGGACTTCCATCGCCACAGCACCGCCCTGAGCTTCGCCACGGTCCGTGGCCGGCCGAACCCGCTGACCCAGCACCTGGCCGCCATGGGCCTCATGGGGGTCGGCAGCGCCGGCAAGCACATCCCGGCGGCGTACTTCCGGCTGCCGGACCGTCAGGTCCGCCTGTTCCTGTCGCGGCTGTACGCCACCGACGGCTGGGCCGGCATCGCCCGCTACCGGCGGCGCAGCCCTTCGCGGCGGGCGTCGGTCAAGGCGGAGATCGGCTACTGCAGCATCAGCCAGGAGCTGGCCCGTGGCGTCCAGCACCTGCTGCTCCGGCTGGGGCTGTGCGCGTTCCTCCGGCGCAGGAAGGTGACCTACCAGGGCGAGGTCCGCTGGGCCTGGCACGTCGTGATGCGCCACGCCCACCAGGTCGAGCGCTTCTGCCGCGAGATCGGCATCTTCTCCAAGGAGCGCCAGGTCCAGGCCGTACTCGACGCCATCGGTGTCCGGGCCGGGATCGCCAACACCGACACCGTCCCACGGGCGGCCTGGAGGCTCGTCCTGGAGGAGAAGGGCGTACTCCCGTGGGCCGAGGTCAGCGCGCGCTGCGGCCTCCCCCGGAACCACGACTGGCATGTCGGCAAGGAGGACATCGGCCGCGAGCGGCTCCTGCGGCTCGCCAAGGCGCTCGACTCCGAGCGCCTCCGGCAGCTCGCCGACTCCGAGGTGCTGTGGGACGAGGTGCTGCGGGTCGAGCCGGACGGCGTGGACCAGGTCTACGACCTGACGATCGACGGCAGCCACAACTTCGTCGCCAACGACATCGTCGTCCACAACTCCACCATGGGCCTGGACATCGCCCGGCATGCGGCGGTGCGGGCGGGAGTGCCGACGGTGGTGTTCTCGCTGGAGATGAGCAAGACGGAGCTGGTGCAGCGGCTGATGTGCGCCGAGTGCACGGTGGACATGCAGCGGCTGCGGACGGGGCGGATGGAGGAGTCGGACTGGACCCGGCTGACCAGGTCGCTGGGGAAGCTGGCGGACGCGCCGCTGTTCATCGACGACTCGCCGGGGACGACCATGATGGAGATCCGGGCCAAGTGCCGGCGGCTCAAGCAGCGGCACGGCCTGGGACTGGTGGTGGTCGACTACCTGCAGCTGATGCAGCCGAGCAGGCGGTTCGAGAACCGCCAGCAGGAGGTCAGCGAGATCTCCCGCTCGCTGAAGCTCCTGGCCAAGGAGCTGGGCGTTCCCGTGATCGCCATCTCCCAGCTGTCGCGGCAGCCCGAGGCACGCTCCGACCGCCGGCCGATGCTGTCCGACCTGCGCGAGTCGGGCGCCCTGGAGCAGGACTCGGACGTGGTCCTGTTCATCTACCGGGACGAGCTCTACGACCCCGAGTCCGCCCGCAAGGGGGAGGCCGACTTCATCCTGGCCAAGCACCGCAACGGCCCCACCGACACCGTGACGGTCACGTTCCAGGGGCAGTACTCGCGGTTCGCCCCCATGGCGGCCCGGAGCCTCTAGGCCGACAGGTGTCGCGCGGGATGCCGAGGA
>DASUPQ010000145.1 GCA_036280995.1 Actinomycetota bacterium
GACGTCCATGGCCGCGGCCACGCTCGCCTCGACGTCCAGCTCGACCCCGGCCCGGGACCGGGGCAGCGTCATGGTGGCGGCGCCGGCCTGGAGGGTCAGCGGCGAGGCCTGGACGGGCTCGGCCGCGGCCCGCAGGCGGTCGGTGGCCGCCGCTTGGGACAGCCCGGACAGGTCGACGCCCCCGACCCGGACCCCGCGCCGGACCTCGCCGGCGGCGGTCAGCTCCTGGGCGGCCAGCAGCCCGCCGGCCAGCACGACCACCAGCAGCCCGGCCAGGAGCGCCCGCGGCGTCCGGGCGAGCCGGCGCAGGGCTGACGCCGCCGACTCCGGTATCCGGCGAAGTCGGTCAGACGGCTCGTTGGGCTCGGCGGGCGGGTCGGCGACCGAGATGGTGGGCTCCTTGGTGCATGCCGTCCGGTCGGGCCGGACGGCGCGACACCGGCCGAGAGCGGGGGAAGCGGCCGGGCGAACGGAGAGCCTACGGCTCCGGGCGCCTCCGGGCAAGCCCATCCCGGCGCAGTGTGGACAAGCTGGTCAGTCCAGCTCGGCGGCCCGGCGGATGAGCGCCTCGTACTCGTCGGCCAGGGCGACGGCGCCGGCCTCGTCACCGGCCTCGGCCCACAGGTGGGTGATCGGCTCCACGGTGTCGGGGATGACCAGGACCCAGTCATCCCCCCAGGCACCCGCCCCGGGACCTGGCCCACCGGCCGACCCACCCGACCCACCGGCCGACGCCCCCGGCCCACCGGCGGGCTCCGCCGACCCGTCCGGCGGGTGGAAGACCTTGACTCCGTCGGTGTCGTCGACCCGCCGGCCCTTGGACGCCTCCACCAGCTGGCGCATGACCGCGCCCTTGCGCTCCCAGGCGGTCGGGACCCGGCGGCGGACCACCGACGGCTCGGGCAGGGCGTCCACGGCGGCGCCAAGGGTGGTGTCGTGGACGGCCAGCAGCTCCAGCAGCTTGCCGAACGACAGCAGGCCGTCATAGGCGGGGTGCAGCGCCGGGAAGACGTAGCCCCCGCCCTCGGCACCGGCGAACACCACCCCGTCGAGCTGGGCGGCCCGCATGATGGCGCTGGTCGCCAGCTTGCTCCCGTGGACCTGGCGGCCGTGGCGGGTGGCCAGGTCGGCGGCCAGCCGGGTGGTGGAGACGGGCAGGGCGATGCCGCCGCCCTCCTCGGTCCGCACGATCAGGTCGACGAACAGCAGCAGGGCCCGGTCCAGGCCGAGGATGGCGCCGCGCTCGTCGACCAGGACGATCCGCTCCCCGACGGCGTCGAACAGCACGCCCAGGTCGGCCCCGGAGGCGGTGACCAGCTTGGCCAGGCGGTCGAGGTCGGCCTGGCGCTCGTCCTCGGTGGGGGCGACCCGGTTCTCGTCCACGTGGCCGTTCACGATCAGGGTGTCAAGGCTCAACCTGGACAAGAGGTGCGGGAGGACGAGCGAGGCCGTGCCCCCGCCGGCGTCGATCACCGCCTTGAAGCCGCGGTGGCGCACGACCGCGTCGTCCAGGCTGTGGACCAGGGCGACGGCGTAGTGCTCGACCGCCCGCGGCGGGTAGCGCAGCTCGCCCATCTCCTGCCCGAACGCCCGGCGGAACTCCTCCCGGTAGTAGGTGCGCTCGATGCGCCGCCTGGTCCCCTCGTCGATGTCGCTGCCGTCGCCGCCGAACACGGACAGCTCGACCGACTGGCTGTCCCGGGGCGAGGTGCGCACGTACATGCCGCCCGACGCGCCCATCCGGGCGGCCGAGAACCGCACCGAGGGGGCCGGGGCCAGCTCCAGGTCCTCGCAGGTCACCCCGGCCGAGTTCAGCCCGGCGATGATGGCCCGCTTGAGGGCGCGCGACACCCGGCTGGCGTCCCGCCCCAGGGTGACCCTCGACCCCTTCTTGAGGGTTGAACCGAAGGCGGTGGCGACCCGCAGGACCATCTCGGGAGTCAGGTCGACGTTGCCGATGCCGGTCACCCCGTGCTCGTCGAACAGCCCGCGGGCGCCCCGGCCCTCCCAGATGATGGACTTGGTGACGATCGCGCCTGGTTCGACCGTCTTGTAGGGATAGACCTTGACGTTGGGCTGCAGGATGGCCCCGTGGCCGATGTGGGCGTTGTCGCCGACGACCACGCCGTCCTCGACCCGGGCGCCCTCCTTGACGTCGGCGCTGCGACCGACGACGCAGCCGCGCAGGCTCGTCCCGGGGCCGATGTAGGCGTTGTCGTGGACGATCGCCCGGTGCAGGAAGGCGTCGCGCTTCACGATCACGCCCGAGCCGACCACGCTGTACTCGCGCAGGCGGGCGCCCGCCTCGACCTTGGTGAAGTCGCCGATGAGGACGGGCGCGGTCAGGACGGCGTCGGGGTCGAGCTCGGCCCCCTCCCCCAGCCAGACCCCGGGCCGGACCTGGAAGCCGCGCACGTCGACCTTGACCTTGCCGTCGAGGATGTCCTGGTGGGCGCGCTGGTAGGCCTCGAGGCTGCCGACGTCCTCCCAGTAGCCCTCGGCGACGAAGCCGAACAGGGGCGCGCCCTGGTCGAGCAGCTTGGGGAAGACGTCGCCGGCGAAGTCGGACGGCTCCCCCTCCGGGATGTGGTCGAACACCTCGGGTTCCAGCACGTAGATGCCGGTGTTGATGGTGTCGGAGAAGACCTGGCCCCAGTGGGGCTTCTCGAGGAAGCGCTCGATGCGGCCGTCGTCGGTGGTGATGACGATGCCGAACTCGAGCGGGTCGGGCATGCGCTTGAGCACCACCGTGGCCAGGGCGCCGCGGCGGCGGTGGAAGCTCACGACCTCGTCGAGGTCGATGTCGGTCAGGGCGTCCCCGGAGATGACCACGAAGGTCTCGCCGAGCATCTCGGCGGCGTTGCGGACGCTGCCGGCCGTGCCGAGCGGGGTCGGCTCGGTGGCATAGGTCAGGTCCACCTCCATGTCGGCGCCGTCGCCGAAGTAGTTGCGGACCTGGCTGGCCAGGAACTGCACGGTGACCACGATGTCCTTGAACCCGTAGTCCCGGATGTGCCGGACGATGTGCTCCATGATGGGCCGGTTGCCCACCGGGAGCATGGGCTTCGGCTGGTTGGCGGTGAGGGGGCGCAGGCGGGTGCCCTCCCCGCCGGCCATGATCACCGCCTTCACCGGCATCCCCCGCGGGGCCGAGAGGACGAGACGCTTGTAGCCATGGAGATTCGTTCCCTTGTCTCTTCGGCGCCCTGCCAGGGACGCGTGGTCGTTCGGGGCGACCGGCCGGTGGGGTCGCCGGCACCTGGGCGCCCGGACCGGGATCCTGGGTCTGGGCCGGCTCGGCCAGACGGCCGGCGGCTCCTGTCGGCGCTAGGAGCCGGCCTCC
>DASUPQ010000146.1 GCA_036280995.1 Actinomycetota bacterium
CACGTCGTAGCCGAGGTCGGCGCCGGGCGACGGGTACACCGGCGAGATCCAGACCGCGTCCACCCCGAGCCAGGTGAGGTGGTCGAGCCGGCCCAGGATGCCGGGCAGGTCGCCGACCCCGTCGCCGTCGCTGTCCATCCAGGAGCGGGGATAGATCTGGTAGATCACCCCGCGCTGCCACCAGGGCGGCTGCTCCATCCGTCTCCCTTCGGTCGTCCCCCGGGCCAGGCCAGGGTTGCAGATGCAGGGACGATGGCGCGGCCGGACCGGTCGCGGCCGGGCTGCTGCTCACCCGCGAGGGCGGCGCGCCGTTCGGGCCTCACCGGACTGATCGCGAGAATGACGGCCCGCCAGCTGCTCATCGATGACCAGAGCGGAAGGGTCCCGCATGGCAGGTGACCCCAGTCAGCCCATCATCTCGCTCGACTCTGCCGGCGCCATGCCGCTGGTCGGCCTGGGCACCGGGGCGCTGACCGGTTCACAGTGCCACCGAGCCGTCCGGTACGCGCTGGAGGTCGGCTACCGCCATCTCGACACCGCCACCATGTACCACAACGAGCACGAGGTCGGCCAAGCCGTCCGCGACGAGGGACCGGTCCGCGCCGTCGGGTCAGCAACCACAGCACCAGCCAACTCGACGAACTGATCGAGGCCACCGGGCAGGCGCCCCAAGTCAACCAGATCCCCTGGGCGCCCTCCCTGCACGACCCCGTCCGGCTGGCCGAGCACCTCGACCACGGCGTGGTGGTGATCCCCAGGTCGGCCAGCCGCGAGCGGATCGCGGCCAACTTCGACGTGTTCGGCTTCTCGCTCAGCGACGAGGAGCTGGGTCGCATCAACGGGCTGTCGACGGGCCGGCGCCGATAGCACGGAGACATGACAAGGTCATGTCCGCGCTGCTCAGCTCGTACCCGGGAGGTACTTCGAGGTTGGCTCTGCAGGGTGACGCCGACCACGACCTGCCGCGTCTAGCTTGTCCGGGATCGACGGGACGAGAGGGGCGCGACGACATGATCGAGGCGAGCGGGCTGAGCAAGCGGTACGGCGACCGGTTGGCCGTGGAGGGGGTGAGCTTCCGGGTTGAGCCGGGGCGGGTGACCGGCTTCCTGGGGCCGAACGGGGCGGGGAAGTCGACCACCATGCGGCTGATGCTGGGGCTGGACGTTCCCAGCGCCGGGCGGGTGACCGTGAACGGCAGGGCCTATCGGGAGCTGCGGGCGCCGCTCTGGGAGGTGGGGGCGCTGCTGGACGCCCGGGCGGTGCACGGTGGCCGTACGGCGCGCGGCCATCTGGGGTGGCTGGCCCGGAGCAACCGCATCCCCGGGAGCCGGGTCGAGGAGGTGCTGGAGCTGGTCGGCCTGGCCGGGGTCGCGGGCCGCCGGGTCAGGGGCTTCTCGCTGGGGATGAGCCAGCGGCTGGGGATCGCCGCGGCCCTGCTGGGCGACCCAGGGGTGCTGATCTTCGACGAGCCGGTCAACGGGCTGGACACCGAGGGCATCGCCTGGATTCGGGGCCTGCTACGGCGGCTCGCCGGCGAGGGCCGCACGGTCCTGGTCTCGAGCCACCTCATGAGCGAGATGCAGCTGACCGCCGACCACCTGCTGGTGATCGGCCGGGGCCGTCTGCTGGCCGACGTCGCCATGGAGGGCTTCATCCGGCACAGCTCCCAGCCGTCAACGCTGGTGCGGTCGCCGCAGTGGGAGCGGCTGCGGCCGCTGCTGGAGGCCGGCGCGGCCCGGGTCGAGCGCGACGGGCAGGGGCGGTGGCGGGTGCTCGGGTTGGACCCGGCCGCCATCGGCGACGTGGCCGCCCGGCACCGCATCCAGCTGCACGAGCTGTCCCGGCAGCATCCTTCCCTTGAGGAGGCCTACCTACGGTTGACCAGGAACGGAGGTTGAGACGATGGCGACAAGCGGCCTCGAGCCGCTCGTGCGGCCCGGCTTGGTCGACGTGCTGGGGTCCGAATGGGCCAAGCTGCGCACCGTGCGATCGGCGCCCCGGATGCTGGCGGCGATGGCGGCCTGCGTGGTGGGCGTCGCCGTGTTCGTGGGGGCCACCGAGAGCCTGCAGCCCGACGACACCGTCCTTGGCGGCAGCCTCACCGGGGCGACGCTCGGGCTGCTGGTCGCGGCGAGCTTCGGCGTCCTGGTGATGTCCGGCGAGTACGCCACCGGCATGATCCGGGCGACCCTCATGGCCTGCCCGCGCCGCGGGCAGGTGCTGGCCGCCAAGGCGGCGGTGACCGCCGCGACCCTGTTCACGGTCGGGTTCGCCGCCTGCCTGGCCGCCTACCTGGTCGGCGGGGTGATGCTGCCCGACAGCTACGCCCAGGGATCGCCGATGCCGGCGCTGGGTGGGGTCGCCCTGTGCTTCTCGGCGACCGGCCTGCTCGGCCTGGCGGCGGGGACGCTGCTGCGGCACCCGAGCGGGGCCATCACGACGATGGTCGCCGCCATCCTGGCGCCGTCGCTGCTCGGCCCGCTGCTCGGCGGCTGGGAGCGGTGGGTCGCCGGCGCCTCCCCCGTGGCGGCGCTGCAGAAGCTGGCCCAGAGCTCGGATGCGGCACCAGAGGTGGCGGGCAGCCTCGGCGCCTGGCCGTCGCTGGGCCTGATCGGCACCGCCGCCGCGGTCGCGCTGCTGGCCGCGGCCACCGTGCTCGGGCGCCGGGACGCATGAGGCCATGTACCGTGGGCCGCCCTGGGCTGGATCGCACCTGGAGTGGGCCGGGATGACGCTGGCGAGGTCGGGAGGGGCACGAGGAGCCGGGGTGGCCCGGCTGGCCGCGGCCGGACCGCGGGAGCTGTGGCGCGACCTGAGCCCGTCCTCGGGAGTGCCGCTCGCGCCCCTGGCCGGCCAGCGGGTGCCGTGGCCGGGCTGGCTGCCGCACCTGCTGGTGGTCGCCCTCGCCGTGGTGCTCGGGACGGTCGCCGGCGGCCAGGCCGCCAGCGACGGCGGCGCGGCGGCCGGGCTGGCCGTCGCCATCGGGATCG
>DASUPQ010000147.1 GCA_036280995.1 Actinomycetota bacterium
CCGGCAGCCGCGCCCCGAACAGGTGCCCGCCGGCCAGCGACAGGATGGCGGGCAGCAACGTGATGGCCGCCACCACCGCCGTGAGCACGGCCACGGCGCTGGCGTAGCCGAGCGACGCCACCAGGGGGATGCCGGCCACCCAGAGCGACAGGAGGGCGATGATCACGGTCCGGCCGGCGAACACGATGGTGCCACCGGAGGTCGCGACCGCCCGGGCGATCGACTCGTGCCGCTCCATGCCGCGGCCCAGCTGGTCATGGTGCTTGGTGACGAGGAACAGCCCGTCCTTGCTGACCAGCCCCGAGGCGGCGTTGGCGAACGGGTCAGGGGCCGAGGCGACGTGGGGCGCCTTGGACAGCGCCTTGTACGACTCCTCGACCGCCTTCTTGTTGGCCGAGTCGGTGATCTTGCCCTTGGGAACGTGGAAGACGAACGGGCTGCTCCCGTTCTGCTGCGGCGGGAAGCGGCTGGCCAGCAGGTCGGTCGCCTGCTGGCTCTCGGTCCCGGGCAGGCTCAGGTCGTTGCTGGTCTCGGCGCCGACGCGCCACACCACCACATGGACGGCGACGGCCAGGAAGGGCCAGAGCGCGACAACGACGACCGCGCGCCTGACGCACAGTCGGCCAAGCCGGTACAGCACACCGGCCATCTGGACAACCTCCCCCCCACCCCGGACCAGCCGACACGCTCAAGATCCGGACACCAAGACAGGCCGACACCGGTCGGTCACGGCCCTCAAGGCGGGCCGGGTTCGCGGCTCACCGTGGTCGAGGCTGCCGCCGCCCGACCACGAAGTAGGAGATCGGCACGACCCCGGCCGAGCCGATGCCCGCCACCACCGAGGCCCACAGCCACTTCGGGCCCCGGATCTGGCTTGCCGGCCGCCGCTTGATGTCGATCAGCGCCGCCACCTTGAGGACGCCCTCGACCACCGCCGCGGCGATCAGCAGCCCGCGGGTCCGTTCGCTGAGATCGCTCCACTGTCTCCTGGTGGCCATGCCATCCTCCATGCGTGCTCCGGCCATGGACAGTAGCTGAAAGAGCGCCCAGCCGACTGATCCCGCCCAGGGGGAGGTCGTAGGATCGGCCAGTCCCGGTACGACTGGAGGCGGCGATGGTGGGTGAGCTCGGCCTGCTCGGCGTCCCCTCCAGCGCGGCCGCGCACGGACCTGGTCAGGAGAAGGCCCCGGCCGCCCTGCGCCGGGCCGGGCTGCCCGAGCGGCTGGTCGCGGCCGGGGTGCACGTCGTGGACTACGGCGACCTGCCCGTGGTGCGCTGGCGGCCCGACCCGGACCAGCGCCGGCCCCACAACCTCCAGGCCGTGGTCGGCGTGCTCCGCGAGACCAGCGGGCGGGTGGGCGAGATCCTGTCCGATGGACGGGTCCCGCTGATCCTGGGCGGCGAGTGCAGCGTCACCATCGCGGTGATGTCCGCGTTCCGGGACAGCGGCGTCGAGCCGGCCCTGCTCTACGTGGACGGCGGCGTGGACCTGTTCACCCCGGCCACCAACCCGACCGGCATCATCGACTCCATGGGCGTGGCGCACCTGCTCGACGAGCCCGGGACCGCCCCCGAGCTGGCCGGTCTCGGCCCTTCCCGGCCCCTGCTCCGCGACGACCGGCTGCTGCTGTTCGGCTACACCGACTACCCGGGTGCCGAGCACGACGTGCTCGTCCGCCGGAACCTCGCCGGCCTCCCGGCCCGACAGGTCCGCGGACGCCCCGAGCAGGCGGCCGAGGAGGCCCTGGCCCGGCTGCGCTCGTCGGCCGACCGGTTCCTGCTCCACCTCGACGTCGACGTGGTCGACTTCCTCGACCTGCCGGTCGCGGACATCCCCCTGCACAACGAGGGCCTGACCTTCGACGAGGCCATGCGCTGCCTGGCCGTCTTCGCCCGCCACGAGGACCTGGCCGGCCTCGTCATCACCGAGTTCAACCCCGACCACGGCGCCGAGGACGGCTCCACCACCGACACCCTCGTCCGCGGCCTGGTCGGCGCGCTCGCGCAGGAGTGGCGCTGGTCCTAGCCTACCTGCCCCGCTGTTCCTGTCGGGCGCCTGGTTCCGATCAGCGGCCTGCCCCACCGGCTCAGCTCGCTGGCCAACGCCTTCCCGCTCGCCCCCCTGTTCGACGGCATGCGCCAGGCGCTGATCTTCGGCCACGGGCCCGGCGCCATCTGGCCGGACGCGCGCAAGCTGCTGGCCTGGCTGATCGTGGGCCTGCTCGTCTCCCTGCGGACCTTCCGCTGGGAGCGCGCCGCCTGACCGGTGCGGCCGCTACCGGAGCAGCCCGGCCACCAGGTTGATGGTGGTGGCCAGGATGACGGCGCCCAGGAGGTACGACAGCAGCGCCTGGCGCAGCGCCGCCGCCCGCAACGCCGAGGTCTGGAGCGCGGTGTCGGACACCTGGAAGGTCATCCCGACGGTGAAGGCCAGGTAGGCGAAATCGGAGTAGCGCGGTCGAGCCTCCTGGTTGAAGTCGATCCCGCCGGCCGGATGGCTGTAGTACAGCCGCGCATAGTGGGAGGTGAACACGGTCTGGACCACCGTCCAGGACAGGGCCACGCTGGCCACCGCCAACCCGGCGTGCAGGTCCCGCGCCCCCGGGCCGCTGGAACGCCCGGCGCTGATCGCCAGCACCACGGCCAGGATGCTGGCCACGCTGGCGACCAGCAGCACGGCGTCGGCGGTGGCCCGGCCCGGGTCTTCACGCAGGGCCAGCCGCGCGGTCGCGGCCGGATCCCGACGCCAGATCGTGGCCCAGGTCCAGGCGACGTAGGCCAGAGCGGCCACGTCCCAGCCGACCAGCGTGCCCGTCTGCCAGCTGCCCGGCACCGCGGCCAGCGCCCCGGCGCAGACGCCGGCCACCGCCGCCAGGACGACGCGGGTCGCCGCCGAAGCGCCAGGCACCCGCCCGGCGTTGTCCGGCACGTCCGGTGTCGTCCTCGCCCTGTCCTCAGCCATGCACCTCACCACTCGATGCCGAGGATCGCACCGGTTGCGTCGGATGTCGTCCCGGTGAGCGGCCGGAGACGCTTCCGGCTGGCGGGCAGGACGTGAACCACGTTGCTTACTCCAACATGCAGCATGCATACTAAACTACGCAGGATTCTGGATCGTCCGAAAGGAACAGATGTGCCAGCCGAGACCCGCAACGACACCGACCCGCGGCGCTACCTCCTGAGCACCGTCCATCAGGGCCAAGCCGCCGTGATCGGCACCATCCGCACCTGGACCTCCATCATCGAGCAGCTGACCCCCGCCCTCAGGTCGCCCGTGCCCGACGTCGACCTGCCCGGCATCGTCGACCGCACCTTCGATCTCGCCGAGCAGACCCTTGCCGCCCAGCACCAGCTGGCGCGCACCCTGGCCGGCGTCGCCACCCGGCAGGTCGCTGTCGCGGCCGAGACCGCCGATACCGCGGTGGCGGCTGTCGAACCCACCGTCGGCGAGCGCCTCCCCCGAGTCGAGGACCTCGTCGCCGCCGAGGCGGAGCGGGAGCAGCCGCGGGCCTCCGGGCAGGACCGCAGGCCCGACGGGCGGACCTACGAGGAGCGCAGCGTCGAGGAGCTCAGGGAGCGGGCGGCGGAGCTTCAGATTGAGGGCCGCTCGACGATGAGCAAGGACGAGCTGATCGCCGCCCTGCGCCACCACCGCCAGCGACGGCCGGCCAAGAGCGACACGCCCGGGAGCCAGCCGCCCAAGCAGGAGCGCCAGGCCGACCGGCGCGCCTTTGAGGAGCGCAGCATCGAAGAGCTCCGGGAACGGGCTCGCGAGCTGCAGATCGAAGGCCGCTCCACGATGAGCAAGGACGAGCTGATCGCCGCCCTCCGCAAGTAGGCGAGGTCCACCTGATCTTCGCCAGGACCGGCGTCCGGAGCCACGGCGAGCTGGTCGGCCAGATCTTCCTGGAGCACTCCGTTCCCCGCTGGGAAGACCGAGCGGACGTGCCCACCGGCTGGCTCGCGAAGGCATCACCGATCCCTGCCGACATCCCCGGTTCGAACGAGGTCTCCTAACCGCGGAAGCCGATCAACCGGTGGCTGTTGTCGCAGAATGGCTTGTTCTGACTCGCTCCACACCGGCACAGGGCGAGGCGATACTCGTCGGCGACCACGTCTCCACCTGGCCGGGTGATCCTGACCCGGCCTCGCACGTACAGCGGCCCGTTGGGGCGGACCTCCATCGAGACCGGTTCGTCTGGGACCTCATCCGGAAGGTCGCCGAGCGCCTCATACCGCAGCGCCCCGGTCGGACAGGTGCGCACCGCCGCGGCCACCTCCTCGGCGGAGGCTCCAGCAAGGTCGACCCAGGGCCGGGCCCGGACATCGAACACGGACGGGAGGGCGCGCAGGCAGCTCCCCACGTGGATACAGCGGCTGGCGTCCCACAGCACCCGGATCCCGGCGCTCTCGTAGGTCCTGGTCGGCCCCCTCGTCCGAGGCGCGCCAGCCTCCGCCGGGTCCTCGGTGGCCCGCTGGGGTTTGTCCACCATGCCGGTTGTCTCTCCTCCCATCACGCCGGGGAGACTCGAGGCTCGGTCCCGGAGTCGAGTCTAGTCCGCCACCCCAACTCCGGAGATGGCCGCCCGCGCCGCCGGAGCGATCCAGCAACGGCTGACCGTCCGCCTCCGGGATGGTCGGGTTTCTTTTGTTTCCACCGGATTGGTGGGAAACTGCTGCCGACATGCCGATCCAGCTGGCCCTGCTGCAGGGTCGTTCCTCGGCGTTCCGACCCGGCCCGATCGCGCCGTGAAGCCGATCGCGTTGGCCGCCAACCGGTTCCCCCGCTTCTACCGGGGCGGGTCGGCCATCGACGAGCTGCGCGGCGGCGCGCCCGGTGCCGACGGGGCGTTCCTTCCCGAGGACTGGGTCGGTTCGACCACGGCCGCGTTCGGGTCGGCCGGCGACGGCCTGACCCGGCTGGAGGACGGCCAGACGCTGCGCGAGGCGATCGGCTCCGACCCGGAGGGCTTCCTGGGGCCGCGCCACGCCGAGGCCTACGGCGACGACCCGGCGCTGCTGGTCAAGCTGCTGCACGCCGGCGAGCGCCTCCCCGTCCACTGCCACCCGGACCGCGGCTTCGCCCGCCGCCACCTCGGCTGCCCGTGGGGCAAGACCGAGGCCTGGGTGATCCTCGGCGGCGACGGCCCTGACCCGGTCGTGCACCTGGGCTTCCGCGAGGACATGGACCCAGGTCGGCTGGCCGGGCTGGTCGAGGCCCAGCGGGTCGAGGCGCTGCTGGCCGCCCTCAACGCCGTCCCGGTGGCCGCGGGCGACACCGTGCTCGTCCCCGCCGGGATGCCGCACGCCATCGGCCAGGGCGTCCTGCTGGTCGAGCTCCAGGAGCCGACCGACTTCTCGGTCCTGCTGGAGTGGGAGGGCTTCGCCATCGACGGCCGGGCCGAGGGCCATCTCGGGCTCGGCTTCGACCTCGCCCTGGGCTGCGTCGATCGCGCCGGCTGGAGCCCGGCGCGGCTGGAGCGGCTGCGCGGCGGGCGGGGGCCGGTGCGCCCGGGGGCCGAGCGGCTGTTCCCGGCCGAGGCCGACCCGTTCTTCCGGGCCGAGCGGCTGCGGCCGGACCCGGCCGTCTCCCTGGAGGCCGCCTTCTCGATCCTGGTCGTCACCGACGGGTCCGGACAGCTGGAGACCCGCGGCGGCTCCATGGGGCTGGGCCGCGGCGACACCGTGCTGGTCCCCTTCGCCGCCGGACCGGGTGCGGTCCGCGGCCGGCTCGAGGCCGTCCGCTGCCTCCCCCCCGACCCGGACGCCGGAGGCGTCCCGTGAGCGGCGAGGAGCTGCTGGTCGGCATCGACGTCGGCACCACCCTGTGCAAGGCGGCGGTGGTCCGCGCCGCCGACGGGACCGAGGTGGCCCACGGCGCGACCCGCACGCCCTGGACGGTCGTGCCGACCGGGGCCGAGCTGGCCCCGGAGCGGCTGCTGGAGGCGGCGGTGGCCGCGACCGCGGCCGCCCTGGAGCAGGCCCCCGGCGGCCCGGTGGCCGGCGTCGGAGTGACCAGCATGGCCGAGACCGGCGTGCTGCTGGACCGCCACGGCCGGCCCCTGGCCCCGGCGATCGCCTGGCACGACGCCCGGGGCGAGGCCGAGGCGGCCCGGCTCGCCGCTGACCTGGGGGCCGAGCGGTTCCCGGCCCGCACCGGGCTGCCGGTCCGCCCGCTGTGGTCGATCGCCAAGTACGCCTGGCTCCGGGCCCACCACCCGGAGGTCGCCGCCGCCGTCCGCTGGCTCGGGGTGGCCGAATGGGTGGTCAAGGGCCTGGGCGGCGAGCAGGTGGCCGAGCTGTCGCTTGCCTCCCGGACCGGCCTGCTCGACCTGGAACGGCGAGCCTGGTGGGAGGAGGCCCGGGCGTGGGCCCAGGCACCGCCGGGGCTGCTGGCCGACCTGGTCCAGGCGGGCAGCCCGGCCGGCCGGGCCGGCGCCGGACGGCTCCCCCGCTTGGCCGGGGCGACCCTCACCGTGGCCGGCCACGACCACCTCAGCGCCTCGGTCGGGGCCGGCGCG
>DASUPQ010000148.1 GCA_036280995.1 Actinomycetota bacterium
CGGCGAGCACGAGCAGCGGTTCGTTGCTCAACGCCCGGGCGATCGCGACCCGCTGCCGCTGGCCACCGGACAGCGCCGAGGGCAGGAAACGCGCCCGGTCGGTGAGCCCGACCTGCTCCAGCAGCTCCTGGGCACGCCGTCTGGCCGCCCTCGGCGAGCGTCCGGCCAGCAGCGCCGCCAGCTCGACGTTCTCCACGGCGGTGAGCTCCTCCATCAGGTGGAAGGCCTGGAAGACGAAGCCGACGGCAGCCCGCCGCATCCGGGCCAGGGCCTTCTCACCGATGTTGTCGATGCGACGGCCGTTCAGCGACACCTCTCCACCCGAGGGCCGGTCCAGCCCCCCGAGCAGATGCAGCAGCGTGGACTTCCCGCAACCGCTCGGTCCCATCACCGCCACCGTCTCTCCCGCGCCGATGTCGAGATCGACCCCGTCGACGGCGCGCACCAATCCTTCCCCCTTGCCGTACTCCTTTCGCAACCCGCGAGCGCGGAGCACGGACGTGTCGGCGGCGTCGCTCACGATCCACTCCTTCGGGAGGTCCAGTTCTTCTCGCATGCCTCGAGCCAGCGCAGGTCCGCCTGCAGCCGGAGCACGATGCCCTCCAGCAACAGCGCCGCGTCCGAGCGGTCCGGCTCGGCCATGGCGGCGCGCTGGGCGTCACGCAACCGGCGCAGCAGCTCGCGGCGCTGGCTGTCGACGATGGTGAGCGGGTCGGCCAGCGTGGCCGCCGCGGCCGCGATCAGCTTGAGATGGAACTCCGCGAGGTCGGGTTTTGGCCAGCTCACCTCGGCGATCCACTCGGCGACTCGCTGTTGGCCGGTGGGGGTGAGCGCGTACACCTTGCGATCCGACCGGTCGGCGCCATCGGGAGACCTCTCGACCGCTACCAGGCCGGCCTTTTCCAGCCGGGTCAGGGTGACGTAGACGTGCCCGGCGTTCATCGCGTCGCCGAGCGGGCCGAGCGCGTCGCGCAGCCGCGCGCGCAGCTGGTACCCGTGCGAGGGCTCCTTGGCCAGCATCGCCAGCACCACTTCCTGCTGCATGATCCTCCTCGACAGCCGATAACCGTTAGCTAACTATAACGGTTATCCCCTAGCCACACGTGCTGGCCGTGCCGTGGAGGATCGAGGAGTCCTTCCAGGGCTATCCTGCGACAGGCAGCGAGACGCAGCACCAGGGTGAGCCATGAGAGCGACTGACGGTGAAGAACTCGGCCCTCTCCTCGATGAGCAGCGCGCCTACTACCGGGCCTTGGCCGCAGACTATCTGGACCAAGGCCTGGACCTTCCCGGCGGCGACGAAGTGACCCAAGCGCTTGATGCATTTCAGCCAAACGGCAGCGTGCTTGAGCTTGCCTGCGGTCCCGGCGTGTGGACCGGCCACCTGCTCCGCCACGCGAGCGAGGTCACCGCTGTCGACGCGTCCCCGGAGATGCTCGCCATCGCGGCAGCCCGCGTCGGCAACCGACGGGTGCGCTTCATTGAGGCCGACCTGTTCACCTGGAAGCCCGACCGCCGCTACGACGTGGTCTTCTTCGGCTTCTGGCTCTCACACGTCCCGGCCGAACGCTTTGCATCCTTCTGGTCGCTCGTGGCTGACTGCCTCAAACCAGAGGGACGCGTGTTCTTCGCCGACGACGCCTACCGCACCCCAGACGAGCTCGTGGAAGGCCCCTCGTCCTCAACCATCCGCCGGCAGCTCCCTGACGGAACCGCCTACCGGCTCGTGAAGGTCCCTCACCAGCCAGCCGACCTCGAACGACGGCTGCGACGACTCGGCTGGCACGTCAAGGTCACGTCGACAGCCGGGCCCTTCTACTGGGGAGCAGGAAGCCCAGACAAGCGCCCCACATAAGCGGCCCCGCTCCGTGCCCGATGGGGTAGTGCTCGGCGGCGTCATCTGTGTGCTGCGCCGACATCTTGCTCGCGTTCCTACACTTGGCATGCGCGCTGACCGGCGCCCGCAAGGAGGGAGGGAAGTCGAGCGGTGTGGGACCTGTTCCGGAACCGCGCCCTGTGGGCCATCGTGAACGCGCAGTTCACCGACGAGGACGCCCGCCGGGCCTGGGCCGCGGCCGAGGTCACCTGGGGACTGTTCCAGGTCCCCGAGCGGGAGCTGGGCGTCCTCGGTGACGTCGCGGGCCTGGACGTGATCGAGCTGGGCTGCGGGACTGCCTACCTGTCCGGCTGGCTGGCCCGGCAGGGCGCGCGACCGGTTGGGGTCGACCTCACCCCGGAGCAGCTGGCCACCGCGCGTCGCTGCCAGGAGCACTTCGGGGTGGGGTTTCCCCTGATCGAGGCCAACGCCGAGAACGTGCCGCTGGCCGGGTCGAGCTTCGACCTGGTGGTCAGCGAGTACGGGGCCAGCGTCTGGTGCGATCCCGAACGCTGGGTGGCCGAGGCGGCCCGGCTGCTGCGCCCTGGTGGGCGGCTGGTGTTCCTGACCAACAGCGTCCTCGCCACCCTCTGCGTCCCGGAGCAGGAGGGCGTCGCCCAGGAGCGGCTCCTGCGGCCGCAACGGGGGCTGCACCGGGTGGAGTGGCCGGGCGGCGGGGTCGAGTTCCATCCCAGCCACGGCGAGTGGATCCGCGTGCTGGGCGCCAACGGGTTCGCGGTCCAAGCCCTGCACGAGCTGTACGCCCCGGCGGGTTCCGCGACCCACCGGTACTACGGGATCGCCACCGCCCAATGGGCCGGCCAGTGGCCGGCCGAGGACCTCTGGGCCGCCCAGCTCACCTCGTGAGGCGCCGGCATCCCGCTGCTGTCACGGGCCCAGGATGCGAGCCTTCTGGGCGGTGAACTCCTCCTCGGTGAGCGCTCCCTGCTCCTTGAGGGCCGCCAGCTCCCTCAGCTGGGCGATCGGGTCGGCTGGAGCCGCGGGTTGCCCGGCCGCTGCCTGCCGTGCCTTGGCCTGCTGACGACGCGACAGTCCGACCACCACGGTGGTCCCGGCCATCCTGCCGATCAGGCCTGGCCGGCCATTTCGCACAACGGGACGCAACAGCATGGCTGGTCCTCCTCAACCATCGTCATGGACGACCCTCAGCCGGTCGTGAGGTCGGCCAGTGCCTGCTCCACGATCTCGGGCGGGACCCGCTCGCCGGCGACGATGCGCCCGCCCGCATCCCGGATCGCCTGCGCCACCCGCGCCGCCCACAGGTGCTCCCAGACGATCAGCGCCGCCGAGCTGTCGGGCTCCAGGCCCTCGGCGGCCAGCTCGAGATCCTCGTCGTTCAGCACACCACCCGCCTCGCCGTCGACGTCGGCGAACCCGAACGCCAGCACGTCGTCCAACGTGTCGTACTCGAACATGGTGGTGTTCCCGGCGGCGTCCTTCTTGATGAAGGCGACATCGAGAATGCGGACGAGGCCGTTGTCGACCAGTTCGGCAACGGCCGGCACGATCTCGCCCTTGAACCGGTTGCCCGGGAACGCGATGACGACGTACTCGACAGGTCCCATGCTGGCCATGTCGCCTCCTCACCGACCGATCTACCGTATCACCGCTGGTGGAGTGCTGGAACGCGAGGGCGCTGCTCGGCCACGGGGACGCTCTCGGCCATGACCCCGTGGTGCTCGTGGCGGGCGTCGTACCAGTCGGCGTAGCGGTTGGTGGCCGGCCCGGCGGTCAGGCCGTGGGCGTACACCGAGAGCGCCACCGTCCAGGTCACCACCGCAGCCATCAGCGGACGCTCGGGAAGCTCGGTCTCCTCGAGCACGATCAGCAGGAACACGATCGAGGCCAGTCCGCGGGGTCCGAACCAGCCCAGGAACCCGACGGTGGCCCGTTGCATGCCGGTGCCCACCATGGCCAGGGCCACCGGGAGCATCCGGACCACGGTCAGGCTTCCCACCGCGTAGGCGGCGATCCGCCAGTCCAGGTCGCCGAGCGCCGGGCCCAGGAGCACGGCCGCGAACAGCAGGAAGGTGACGGCATTGAAGAGTTCGCCGGTCTCCTCGGCGAGGAAGGTCGCCTCCTTGGCGTGGCCGGCGGCGACGAGCCGGTACACGATCCCGGCCGTGAAGGCGGCGATGAAGCCGCTCCCGCCGAGGGCGACCGCCGCCGTGTAGGCCAGCAGGGCGGTCGCCACCGCGGTGATCTGCCGCCAGGTCCCCTCCATCCACCCCTGGGCTCCGAACTTCCGCAGCACCCAGGCGCCGAGAGCGCCGGCGACGACCCCGCCGACCGCACCCCAGCCGATCTCTTCGGCGATCACCTTGAGGGGCTCGACATGGCCGACGCCCTCCTCGGCCTGGGCGACGGTGAGGAAGATGATCAGCAGGGGGACGCACACGCCGTCGTTGAGGCCGCTCTCGACGTTGAGGCCCTGGCGGATGCGGGAGGGCAGCCGTGGGTTGGTGACCACCGGCAGGCCGAGGGCGGCGTCGGTCGGGGCCAGCATGGTGGCCAGTGCCGCCGCGGTCCACAGGTTCAGCTGGGGGAACAGGGCCAGCCCGGCCGCGGTGCCGGCCACGATGGTGAGGGGCAGGCCGATACCGAGCAGCCGTCCCGGGACGGCGGACTCGTGCCGCAGCCGGCCCAGGTTGACCCGGACGGCGTCGGTGAACAGCACCAGGGCCAGGGTGGCCTCGGCCAGGTGGCGCACGAACCGGTTGGCGCGGTCCGCCTCGACCAGGCCCAGGAACCAGCTGCCGGCAACCAGGCCGAAGGCGACGAACACCATGGCCTGACTGACCGGCGTGGACCGCAGCCGCCCCGACACCGCGCCATAGGCGAGCAACGCCACGGCGACGGTGGGCAGGGCCCACTGGTTCATGGTCTCTCCTCAGGACAGCGCGCGACCCACCCCAGGCGCCGCCTCGACCGGTCAGGTGATCCCGACTGCGGCGCGCACCTGCTCCAGCATCTGCCGCTCTCCGGCGCTCACCCGCTCGGCGCCGAAGCCCATGAAGCCGCCCTCCTTCCCGGCGTCGGCGGCCGCCTGGGCGGCGGCCACCAGCCATCTGCGGAACGCCTCGACCTCCTCGGGCGTGGCCTTGGCCGTCACGATCTCGTTGACGGCGCGCAGCTCCTCCAGCACCTGCTGGCCGCCGCGCGGCTTGAAGTCCCCCAGCGGATTCTGCTTCTGCTGGGCCAGCGCCTGGACGTCGAGGGCCACCGACGCCAGCAGCTCCTCCTGGCTGGGGGGAAGGGTGGCCGACCGCAGCGTCGCCATCGTCTCCTTGGCCACCTCGATCGGCCCACCGGGGTCCGCGAGCGAGATCGCCACGCCGGCCACAAGGGGGGCGCGACGGATCCGTACCCATTCCTCGTCGGTGAAGTCCTGCCTGGACGTCATAGCCACCTCCTGGACGGGGGCATCAGCCTAGACGAGACTGCTCGGCACCGGATCACCCGGTTCGGATGATGCGCGCCCCGGCCGCGGCAGCGACCATGGCGTGGCCGATGGTGAAGGAGGAGGAGGAGACGCCGTGAGCGACGAGCAGCTGGAGGAGCTAGGCCCGATCGACTACGTGGTCCTGGAGTGGCCTGGTGCGTATCCCGACACCAGCGAGGTCCAGCCCCTGCTGCTGGACCTGGTGAGCCGGGGCATCATCCGCATCCTCGACATCGCGTTCGTGACCAAGGACGAGGACGGGTCGGTGACCGGGCTCGAGCTGGGCGACCTCAAGCAGGTGACGGCGGCCTTCGCCGAGTTCGAGGGCGCCGCCTCGGGCCTGTTGGGCTTCGAGGACCTGCAGGAGGCCGCCAGCATCCTGGAGCCAGGCACCTCGGCCGCGGTCCTGGTCTGGGAGAACCGCTGGGCCGCGCCGGTGGCCGCGGCGCTGCGCCGATCCGGCGGGCAGCTGGCGTCCAGCGGCCGCCTGCCCGTCCAGGCGATCCTGGCCGCGCTGGATGCGGTCGAGGCCGCCGAGCGATAGATAGCAGCCGAGCGATAGCAAAGGAGCACCAATGCCCGGACTACTCCGCGGGATGGCCCGCACCGCCGTCGTCGCCGGCACCGCCACCGCGGTCAGCAACCGTGTCTCGCGCCGGCAGGCCGAGCGGTGGTCGCGCCAGGGAGCCTACGACCAGCCCGCCTACCAGGAGCCGCCGCCCCAGTATGCGGCGGCGCCCGAGCCGGCACCTCAGCAGGACATGGTCCAGCAGCTCAAGGATCTGGCCGAGCTGAAGGACCAGGGCATCCTCACCGAGGAGGAATTCGCCGCCCAGAAGGCCCGCATCCTCGGGAGCTGACCAGGCGGTCGCCTGGTCACCATTGGCCGGGGCGGCGGTGGCTGCCCCGGCTTCCCGGCTGCGACCAGCTCCCGGAGGATGCGGGGGAGCCAGCCATTCTTCGGCGGGGACCGGCCCGCGGCATCACCCGAACAAGGTGAGAACGCGGTCCCGCACAGGGCACCTCTCCGAGCCCCCTGGCCGCATCCGTGAGACCCATGCTGCTCACTACGAGCATGACCGGCGCCTCCTCGACGGCTGCATCCGGCCGGATGAGCGCTGCCCTCACCCTCCCACTTGGGATTCCAGCGACCGGGGGGTGACCAGGGCGACGGCGGCGCCCGTCCCACGGTCGAGGTCGCGCCAGCGTTCGACGTCGAACTCGAGGGTGGCCAGCGCGCCGGTGGGGAACTTCTCCCCGAGCCCGGCCAGTGCCGGCCCACCCGAGGCCAGCGCCAGGGCCAGGTCCTGGGTGGCCGGGTTGTGGTTGATCAGCATGGCCGACGACGCCCCGTCCGGTAGCTGCCGGAGCCGGTCCAGCAGCTGCGCGGCCCCGGCCCCGTACAGGTCCCGCTCGATCCGGAT
>DASUPQ010000149.1 GCA_036280995.1 Actinomycetota bacterium
GTTGTAGGCCAGCAGGTAGTCGTAGCAGATGCGGGCCCACAGCTCGACCGGGAGCACGAACCCCTCGGGCCGCTCGCTCGCCTGGTGGATGGCGTCCTCGACCGCGTCGAAGTGCTGGGCGGCCAGGACCTCGCGCCACAGCTCGTGCTCGGCCACGTACCCTTCGACGAAGCGCCAGATCAGCGCGTCCAGGTTGACCCGGATCTCCTCGGTCGAGGTGGCGGTGCGGAAGCCGAAGGTGGGGACGTCGGCGATGCCGTCGGCCTCGGCCCAGCGGTCGACGTAGCGGCCGGCGAGGGCGAACAGGCTGCCCACGACCTGGCGGAACATCGGCCCGAGGTCGCGGCCGGGGTCCTTGGCGTCGTGCAGCTTGGCCCCGAGTGCGCTCTGGCAGACGCTGAAGCCCTCGCACAGGGCCACCGTGGTCATCCAGATGTCGACTCCGAAGCGGGCCACGTCGGTGCTCCACACCTGCTTGCCGGCCCAGTGGGCGGCCAGCCGGCCCGAGAACCCGAAGTCGCCGCCGATGGGCTGGCGCAGGCGCCGCCCGTACAGGGCCGCGGTGAGCGGGAAGGCGATCGAGTTGGTGATGGTGCCGTCCAGCTTGTGCCGGGCGTACAGGGGCGTGACCAGGTCGTAGCCGTGGTCCAGCACGGGCCCGACCAGCCGGTCGATCCAGGCCGGGCTGACCGAGCGGAGGTCGGCGTCGAGCACCGCGCAGCCCCGGGCGCCGACGGCCGCGGCCAGCTCGAAGATGGCCCGGAAGGCCGACCCCTTGCCGGACAGGCCGACATAGGTCATGGCCAGCTTGTCGGGGGGCTCGACCTTGGGGTCGAGCAGCAGCAGCTCCTCGTCCCCCTCGGTGGTCGCGGCCATGGCCGCCTCCATCGTCCCGTCGGGCGAGGCGCCGTCGGAGATGGCGATCAGGCAGCGGCGGTCGGGGAAGTGCTTGCGCAGCCCGGCCTCGACGGCCCGGACGACATGGCCGATGGTGCGGGCGTTCTGGAACGACGGGATGCCGACCAGCACGTCGACGGGCCGGTCTCCCTCCAGCAGGGCCGCGGATCGGTCACTGAGCACGCCGTGCGACAGGCGCTCCAAGGGTGGTCCCCCCTCCAGATGGACGTGGTCGTGCGCACTCTACTCCGGCGTCAGGCGGAGGAGACCGAGCGCAGGAGGGGCCGGCGGCCCAGGCGGAAGGGCACGATCGTCACGTTGACTCCGTCCATGCTGCCCAGCGCCCGCACCAGCCCGGCCGAGGAGTTGTCGTGCAGGACCCGGCGCCACAAGGTGGCGTAGCGGCGCTTGGGCACCAGCACGGTGACCTCGGTGTCGGGGCGGACCAGCTCGGCGATGGCCGCCTGGGTGGTGGCCAGCAGGTTGCGGTCGGGGGCGTCGACCACCTCCAGCGGGGCCGGCATGTTGACCCGGGCCCACAGGATGGCCAGCTCCTTGGCCCGTTCGGGGTCGACGGCGATATGCAGGGCCGTCATCCGCAGCGGGTTGAGCTGGCGGGCGTACTGGAGGGCGCCGATGGTGGCCCGGTCCAGGGCCTCGACCAGCACCACCACCTCGTGGCGGGGCTTGGGCGGGGCGATCCGGTCGCTGACCTCGACCTTCAGCTCGCCCAGCTCGCCTCGGTAGGTGTTCTGGGTGCGCAGCAGCAGCCAGACCAGCAGCGGCACCGCCACCACCACCATCCAGGCCCCGTGGGTGAACTTGGTGATCGTGATGATGATCAGCACCAGCAGCGTCACCGTGCCCCCGAGGCCGTTGATCAGCAGGCCGTTGCGCCAGCCGGGCTGGCGCAGCCGCAGGTGGCGGCGGGTCATGCCCGCCTGGGCGAGGGTGAAGGAGGTCACCACCCCGATGGCGTACAGCGGGATCAGCGCGTGCACGCTGGCCTCGAAGGCGATCACCAGGAAGACCGCCCCGGCGGCCAGGAGCAGGATCCCGTTGGAGTAGACCAGCCGGTGGCCGCGCTTGCGCAGCTGGCGGGGCATGAGCGAGTCCTGGGCGGCGAACGAGGCCAGGATCGGGAACCCGTTGAAGGCCGTGTTGGCCGCCAGGACGAGGATGAACAGGGTGGCGATCTGCACGAACACGAACAGGGCGTGCCCGACCAGCCCTTCCCCGAGGACGTGCTCGGTGAGCTGGGCGACCAGGGTCGGGTGGCCCGACTCGAAGGGGCGGGCGTCGAGCTGGATGGCCAGGAAGGTGATGCCGATGAACAGGAAGCCCATGATCAGGGCCATCGCCACCAGGGTGCGCTGGGCGTTCTGGGCCTCCGGCTTCTTGAACGCCGGGACCCCGTCGGCGATCGCCTCCACGCCGGTCAGGGCGGTGGTCCCGGCCGCGTAGGCGTGCAGCAGCAGGAACAGCGAGATCACGGCCAGCGGCTCCCCGGAGCCGGCCAGCTCCTGGGTTTCGACCGGGTCGTAGGCGACGGGGTCGACGCTGCCGGACAGCACCCGGTAGACGCCGAGCACGACCACCCCGCCAAGGCTGGCGATGTAGACGTAGGTGGGGACGGCGAAGATCTTGCCCGACTCGCGGATGCCGCGCAGGTTGCCCCAGGCGAGCAGGATCACGAAGGCGACCGAGATCTCGACCCGGAGGTCCTGGAGGGACGGGATCGCCGAGGCC
>DASUPQ010000150.1 GCA_036280995.1 Actinomycetota bacterium
GGACCTGTGCCTACCTGCGGAAGCTGGGCGTTGGGAGTGATGCGCAATGACCCTGGGGATCGGCGTCGTCGGTACCGGCCAGATGGGCCGGTACCACGTGGAGCGGCTGGCCGGCGGCGTCCCCGACGCCGAGGTGGTGGCCGTCTCCGACGTCTTCGTCGAGGGGGCCAAGCAGGTGGCCGAGCAGGTCGGGGCCCGCGCCTACTCCGACGGCCACGAGCTGATCGCCGACGACCGGGTGCAGGCCGTGCTGATCGCCTCCCCGGGCTTCACCCACGAGGAGTTCACTCTGGCCTGCCTGGCCGCGGACAAGCCGGTGCTGTGCGAGAAGCCGCTGGCCCCGACCATCGACGCCTGCCTGCGGGTGCTGGAGGCGGAGGCGGCCAAGCCGCGGCGGCTGATCCAGGTCGGGTTCATGCGCCGCTACGACGACGGCTTCCGGAGCCTGAAGGCGGCCACGGACGCCGGCCGGGTCGGCCGGCCGCTGCTGCTGCACTGCCGCCACCGCAACGCCGACGTCCCTCCCGGGTTCACCAGCGACATGATGATCACCGACTCGGTGGTCCACGACATCGACGTGACCCGCTGGCTGCTCGGTCAGGAGATCGTCGCGGCCACGGTCTACAAGGCCCGCCCCAGCTCGCTCGCCCCCGAGGGCCTCCAGGACCCCCAGATGGTGATGCTGGAGACCGCCGACGGCGTGCTGGTCGACGTGGAGAGCTTCGTCACCTGCCAGTACGGCTACGACATCCGCTACGAGCTGGTCGGCGAGTCGGGCACGGTCGCCCTGGGCGAGCACGCCGGGGTCCAGGTCCGCGCCGAGGGCGGGCACCACGGCCCGATCCCGGCCGACTACCGGGAGCGGTTCGGCGCCGCCTACCAGAACGAGCTCCAGGAGTGGGTCTCGGGCGTGCTCCGGGGCGAGGTCACCGGCCCCAGCGCCTGGGACGGCTACGCCACCACGGCCGTGGCCGAGGCCGCCGTCGAGTCCCTGACCAAGGGGGGCCGGGTCGCCGTCGAGCTGGCCGAGCGCCCGGCGCTGTATGCCTGAGGCCGCCGGCGGTCTGGGGCGGGTGCGCGACGCCATGGCCGCCGCCGCGGCCGGCTGGCTGGCGTCGCTCGGCCCGGAGCAGCGGGCCAGGGCCAGCTACCCGTTCCCGGCCGACGCCGAGCGGACCACCTGGTACTACACCCCGACCGAGCGGGGCGGCCTGCCCCTGGCCGAGATGGGCCCGGTGTCCCAGCGCCTGGCCCACCGGCTGGTGGCCAGCGGCCTGAGCGAGGGCGGCTACAACACCGCCGCCACCGTCATGGGGCTGGAGAACGTCCTCGACGCCAAGGAGGGGTGGCGGCGGGGCTACGACGGGCGGACCGTCCCCCACCGCGGGCGCGACCCCCAGCTCTACTTCGTCAGCGTGTTCGGCGACCCCGGGGCCGGGTCGTGGGGGTGGCGGGTCGGGGGCCACCACGTCGCCCTCAACTACACCCTCACCGAGGACGGCGGGATCTCGGCCAGCCCGCTGTTCCTGGGGGCCAACCCGGCCACGAGCCGGCTGGTCGGGCCCGGGGTCCTGCGGCCCCTGGCCGCCGAGGAGGACCTGGGCCGCGGGCTGCTCGACGCCCTGGCCCCGGACCAGCGGGCCACGGCCCTGCTCTCATCGGAGGCCCCCGGCGACATCCTCCAGCGGAACCTCCCCTTCGTGCGCGTCGGGCCGCCCGAGGGCCTGGCCGGGGCCGGGATGCTGCCCCAGCAGCGCGAGCTGCTGGCCGGGCTGCTGCGCCAGTACTTCGACCGGCTCCCCGGCCCCCTGGCCGACCTCGAGGCCGGGCGGGCCCTCGGCGACGGGGGCGAGGGGCTGGAGGCGGTCCACTTCGGCTGGGCGGGCGGGACCGAGCCGGGCCAGCCGCACTACTACCGCATCCAGGGGCCGCGGCTGCTGGTCGAGTACGACAACGTCCAGAACGGCGCCAACCACGTCCACTCGGTGTGGCGCGACCCCGAGGGCGACTTCGGTCAGTAGCACGGCGGCCACTGTTCTAGTCGTCGACCGGGTAGCGCTCCATGCCCAGCAGCTGGGCGGCCAGGGCCACGGCCCTGGCGTCGTCGTCGCTCATCTCGGTCCCGTAGCGGCCCCTGGCCCTGGCCACGCCCTCGCCCACGTCGAGCACCAGCATGTCCTTGAACAGCGCGGCCTCGTCGTCGCCGGCCCGGCGCAGCACGAGGTCGACCTGGAACAGGCCGACGCCGATGGTGCGCGGGTCGGCGTGGAACCACTCGGCCAGCCGGTCGCGGTCGTCAAGGACCGACTCCAGCAGCTCGCGCCGGAGCCGGCCCTCGCCAAGGGTGGCCACCTCCATGCAGCGCACGAACACCTGGACATCGCGGGGGTCGAAGCGGTTGTAGGCGCCGACCACGGCGCCGAACATCCAGAAGGGGGCGAACTGGAGCGTCCGCCACTCCTCCGGGGTGTACCTGTCGCGCTCGCTCACCGGCTCGTTTCCCTGGCCCGGGGAACACGCGCCCGGCCCGCTCGGCTCGTCCCCGGTCAGGGTACGCCCGCCGACGGCGGCGGGCCGGTGGTGCCGCGGACGACCAGGCGCGGCGGGAGCACGACCTCGCGGGGCCGCACCCGGCCGCCGTCCAGCCGCTCCACGGCCGCGGCCACCGCGTGCTCGGCCTGGCCGCGGGCGTCCTGGCTGACCGTGGTCAGGTTCACGTGGGCGAGCCGGGCCAGGCTGCTGTCGTCGTAGCCGGCCACCGAGACCTCACCGGGAACCTCGACCCCGGCCCGGTTGAAGGCGTCCAGTACCCCGAGGGCGCAGGAGTCGTTGTACGCCACCACCGCGCCGGGCAGGGCGCCGTCGTCCAGCAGCATCCGCGCCGCCCGGCTGCCGGCCGCCTCGGTGTGGTCGCCGCCGATGACCCGCACCTGGCCGGCCAGGCCGTGGCGGCGCATGGCCGTGCGGTAGCCGCGGCGGCGGTCGGCGGCGATCGTCCCCCGGCCCCCGTCGACGTACGCGATCGAACGGTGCCCCAGCCCGGCCAGGTGGCCGACGACCTGGCCGACCCCCTCGGCGTCGGCCGTCCTGACCACGTCGACCCCGCCCCCGGCGACCCGGCGCCCGATCACCACCACCGGCAGCTGCCGCCCGAGGGCGGCGAGCTGGGCGGCGGGGGCGACCGGGCCGAGGAGGACGAGGGCCTCGCAGCGGGAGTCGACCAGCGTCTCGGTGGCCCGGCGCTCGTCGCGGGTCCGGGTCACCGTGCTCAGGACGACGTCGTAGCCGCGGCCCTCGGCGGCCTCGTGGAGGTCCTCGACCAGCTCGGCGTGGAAGGGGCTGCTCACCTGAATCAGCACCCCGACCAGGTGGGTCCGCCGCCGGGCGAGCAGGCTGGCCGTCCGGTCGGGGCGGTAGCCGAGCTCGGCGGCCGCCTGCAGGACGCGCTCGCGGGTGGCCGGGCTGGGGCCGGGGGCGTTGGAC
>DASUPQ010000151.1 GCA_036280995.1 Actinomycetota bacterium
TCGACTCGGGGCGCCCTGCCGGTGTTTCCACCGGTGGGTTTCCCCGAGTCGCCTCCCGCACCCGCCGTGCCCGTTTCCGAGCAACGGGCGCTCCACAAGCCCCGTCAGCGGTGGTGTGGTTCCTCATCCCGCGACCGGCCACGGAGTCGGGATCACTGTTCCCCGGTATCGGTACCGTGTTGTGCGTATCTTCGCCGGGTTGAACAGGTGCCTGTCCTTCGTGCTCGGCCACCATCCGCCCGCGCAGTAGCGGCGGCGGAGTTCCTTCCAGGTGATCCGGCGGTGTTTGCGGCGCAACCATCCGATGACCCGGGCCCAGGTGTAGGCGCTCAGGTAGGCGAAGGTGGCGCTGGACACGCCGGGCCGGAAGTGGGCGCACCAGCCCCGCAGCAGCCGGTTGAGCGGCCGCAGCAGGACCTCCAGCGGCTGGTTCGTGTCCATCCGTCGGCACAGCGTCTTGATCTTGCCGGTCACGGCCCTGACGGCCTTGCGTGCCGGGTAGGTGTAGACGTAGGACCGGTTGGTGCCTCGTTTGCGGTGACGTTGGATGCGCCAGCCGAGGAACACCAGGCCCTCGTCGATGTGGGTGATCAAGGTCTTATCCTGCGACAGGCGCAGACCCATCGTGGACAAGACCGCCGCTATGTCCTCCCGCAGGGTTTCCGCGTCGGCCTTCGTGCCGGAGATGACCAGGCACCAGTCGTCCGCGTACCGGATAAGGCGGTAGTTGGGCAGACCCTGAGCGCGACGCTTGGCCCGTTGGTATCGGCTGGCAGCCGGGCCTCCCGGGGCCTGGGCGATGTGCTCGTCTAGGACCGAGAGGGCCACGTTGCTCAGCAGCGGTGAGAGAATCGACCCCTGCGGGGTGCCGGTGTCGGTCGCCCTCAGGACGCGATCCTCGCCGAGGATGCCCGCCTTCAGGAACGCCTTCACCAGAGCCAGGACACGCTTGTCCCCGACGCGTACCCGCACCCGGTCCATCAGGGCCGGATGCGAGATTTCGTCGAAGCAGGCCGTGATGTCGCCCTCCACGATCCACTCATAGGAGTGCGACGTCAGATGACGCACCTCGGCCACCGCGTCATGAGTCCGGCGGTTCGGGCGGAACCCGTAGGAGCACGGGAGGAAATCCGCCTCGAAGATCGGCTCCAACACCAGCTTCAAGGATGCCTGGACCACCCGATCCCGCACGGCGGCGATCCCCAGGCGACGCAGCTTGCCACCCGCCTTGGGGATCATCCGCTCGCGCACTGGCAACGGGCGGAAACTGCGGTCGCGCACCTGCGACCGCAGCTCATCGAGAAACCCTTCGACGCCCCGCACAGTCTCCACGTAGTGGACGGTCTGACCGTCCGCTCCGGCCGTGCGGGCACCCTTGTTGCCCCGCACCCGATCCCAGGCGACCAGCAGGAACGCCGGGTCGGCGACGAGGTTGAACAGATCATCGAACCGGCGATGAGGATCATCACGGGCCCAACGGTGCAGCTTGGCCTGGATCTCCCGTACCCGTTGCTCCGCACGACACAGCGCGAGCTCCGATTCGTCGGTATTCACCGGCGACCTCCAGGCATTCCAGCATCCTCCCTGCCGACTTGCTGGCCCCCTTCGCCATGCGCACGCCTCTCGCGTGCTCGGACTATTACGGGGCCTCCGCCCCATCCCACGGCCCTCGGTCGGCAACGGACCCGCCCGCCACCGGACCGGCTGCCCGGCGGGAAGGGCGACCGGGGATGGTTCCCACGTTCACCACGGAATCGATCGATGAGGGAGGCGCCCGCCTTGACCCCGACAGCATCGCCACGCCTACGCCGCAGTTCTTCGACGTGGCCTCCCCACCGGACCCACAAACCGGCTTCGGAGTAGGCCCGCACCGCCGAAGCGATACCGGCCACGCGCTGCACACCGGCCCCTATCCGTCAGGTTTGAGCCGGCTCTGGACTTACGGGGCTTCAGACAGCGGTTCCTCTCGTACGCCTTCTCATCACTGCTTGCCGGACCCGAGCCGTCTGACAGTGCCGACCCGTCCCGTACGTTGTCGGGGCTGCTCCCACCATCGCGTGCGTTCCCACGCCCCGGCTGCCCCCAGCTTCACCGGCCAGCTGCGACTGACCGGCGGTGAAGTCCTCTCACCTCCACTCGATTCCAGGCGCCTCGTGGCGCACGTGAGGTCGACTCGGGGCGCCCTGCCGGTGTTTCCACCGGTGGGTTTCCCCGAGTCGCCTCCCGCACCCGCCGTGCCCGTTTCCGAGCAACGGGCGCTCCACAAGCCCCGTCATCAACGGTGCAGCTTGGCCTGAATCTCCCGTACCCGTCGCTCCGCACGACACAGCGCGAGCTCCGATCCGTCGGTATTCACCGGCGACCTCCGGGCATTTCAGCGTCCTCCCTGCCGACTTGCTGGCCCCCTTCGCCATGCGCACGCCTCTCGCGTGCTCGGACTACTACGGGGCCTCCGCCCCACCCCACGGCCATCGGTCGGCAACGGACCCGCCCGCCACCGGACTGGCTGCCCGGCGGGAAGGGCGACCGGGGATGGTTCCCACGTTCACCACGGAATCGATCGATGAGGGAGGCGCCCGCCTTGACCCCGACAGCATCGCCACGCCTACGCCGCAGTTCTTCGA
>DASUPQ010000152.1 GCA_036280995.1 Actinomycetota bacterium
AAGTCGCCTCACCGAGCCTGGACGACGTCTTCTTCCACCTGACACGGAGCGGAGCGGCCGCATGAGCCTGACCCGCACAAGCTTCCACACAACGACGCTGGCACTGGACCAGCTGAGCATCCTGCTGCAACGCAGCCTGCGCACCAGCACCCGGGTGCCCCAGCTGCTGATGTTCTCCCTGACCATGCCGATGGCGATGCTGATCCTGTTCAGCCAGGTGTTCCGCAGCGTCGCCGACAGCCCAGCCTTCCCCGCCGGGGTCAGCTACATCGACTACGTCACCCCCGCGATGCTGGCCGTCTCCACCGTGATGGCCGGCACCAACGCCGGCGTCGCCGCGGCCATCGACCACGCCAACGGGCTACACGACCGGTTCGGCACGCTGCCGATGTCGTCGTGGCTGCCCGGTGTTGCCCGGATGGCCAACGAGACCCTGCTCACCCTGGCCCGGGCCGCCCTGCTGCTCGGCGCCGCGGCGGCACTGGGGTTCCGGTTCCACGGCACCCTGACCGACGCGGTCAGCGGGCTGCTCGTGGTCGTCGCGCTGGCCGCGGCGATGAGCGCGCTGTTCGGCGAGATCGGTGACCGACTGCGCCGCCCCGACGTCGTCCAGTTCGCCGGGATGATGATCATGATGCCGTTCATGTTCCTCTCCGCCGCATTCGCGCCGCTGGGCAGCATGCCGGACTGGATGGGCACCGTCGCCGCGGTCAACCCGGTCGAGCACGCCATCCACGCGTTGCGCGGCAGCGTGCTCGGCACCGCCACCACCGGCGACACCGCGACCGCGCTCGCCGCGGCCGCCGTCCTCTGGGGCATCGTCGTCCTGCTGCCGGGCATGGTTCGCCGGCGGCGCCGCCCGCGGCGATGAGCCCGCGCAGACCGGGAGCCCTGGGCACGCGCGCCCACCTGGAGCGGCACGACGTGGTGATCGTTGGTGCCCGCGCCGCCGGCGCGGCCACCGCGCTGCGGGCCCGCCCCGGGCACGACGTGTCGCCCTGCTCGACCGGTCGGTCTTCCCGGCCGACACCGAGTCCACCCACCAGCTGGCCCGCCCGGCCGTGGTCCAGCTGCGGCGGTGCGGCCTGCTGGACGAGTTCCTGGACGCACCAGCGATCCGCACAGCACCGCCGCGGTGACACGTTCACCCACCGAGGCGCTGGCGAACCGGGTGTGCGTCCATCCCGGCCGGCCATCGTCATCACGGGTAGGCCGATCAACCCCGGAGGTGCGTCGAATGAACCCGCAGCTACAACCGATGACGGAGGACTGGGGCCGGGCGATGGCGATCGTCGCCCACCCCGACGATCTGGAGTACGGCGCGGCCAGCGCGATCGCCCGCTGGACCGCCGCTGGTAGGCAGGTCGCCTACGTGATCGTCACCGACGGGGAGGCCGGCATCGACGCGATCCCCCCCGCCCAGGCCGGCCCGCTGCGCCAGAAGGAGCAGCTCGCCAGCGCGGCGCTGGTCGGGGTGAGCGACGTGTCCTTCCTCGGCCACCCCGACGGGGTGGTCGAGTACGGGCCGGCGCTGCGGCGCGACCTCGCCCGCCAGATCCGGCGGTTCCGTCCCGACGTGCTGCTCACCGCCACCCAGGAGCTCACCTACGGGCTGAGCGTCGGGCAACGGATCGTGAACCAGGCCGACCACCGGGCGGTCGGGATCGCGGTCCTCGACGCCGCCCGGGACGCGGCCAACCGCTGGGTCTTCACCGACCTGCTCGACGAGGGACTGGAACCATGGGCCGGGGTACGCCACGTCTACCTGATCGGATCGAACCAGCCCACCCATGCCGTCGACGTCACCGACACCCTCGATGCCGGGATCGCGTCGCTGCGCGCCCACCATGCCTACCTGCAGGGACTTGGCCGCGAGTTCGACCCCGAGGCGTTCCTGCGCGGCTTCACCGCGCAGGCCGGGCAGGCGATCGGCGTGCCCAACGCCGTCGCCCTCGCCCAGATCCAGGTCCAGGGCGTGTAGCACACGGCCGACGCCGGTCCCGGTGAGCGACCTTGAGTCGGTCGGCACCGCGGGAGGAACCAGTCGTGGGCCGAGCCGGTCAGTCCGGTGTCGTCGGCCTGGTGGCCCGGATGACCGCCGAGTGCACGCCGTCGCCGTGGTCGGCGGTGGCAGTGACCGAAACCTCGACAAGTCCCGCCGCGACCAGCAGGTTCTTGAACTCGCCGATGGTGAGAACACCGGCCACGCACCCGACGCGCCGCGCCGCCTCCGTGCGTCGCGCCGGCGCGGAGTCGTCCTCGGCGATGACGTCGCTGATCCCCAGCCGGCCACCCGGACGCAGCACCCGGAACACCTCGGCGAACACAGCGGCCTTGTCGCTGGACAGGTTGATCACGCAGTTGGAGATCACCAGGTCGATGGACTGCGCCGGCAGCGGGACGTGCTCGATGCTGCCGTGGATGAACTCCACGTTGGTTGCTCGTGCCTGCTGCGCGTTGCGTCGGGCAAGTTCGAGCATGTCGGCGCTGGCGTCCAACCCGTACACCGTGCCGCCGGGCCCGACCCGCTCCGCTGACGGCGCTCACCTGAACTTCCCCGGACCTGCTCACTGAAATTCCCTACCCGGAGCACCCCCCCTCCGGCGTGGCTGCGGTCACGCGCGGGGGGTCCCTTCGAGGCTCGTGATCACCACTCTCGAGCCCTCGAAGGGACCGGTATCGATGCTCACATGGGAGGAATCGTTGGAAGCGCAGGCTCTCCGCCGGCGGGGCTGGACGATCGCTGCGATCGCCCGGCATCTGGATCGTGACCCGAAGACCATTCGTGCCTACCTGTCGGGTGAGCGCACGCCGGGGGTGCGGCGCAGCTCGGCAGCTGACCCGTTCGCGCTGTTCGCGCCGTACGTGACGCAGCGGCTCACCGACGACCCGCACCTGTGGGCGACCACGTTGTACGACGAGGTGGTCGAGCTCGGCTACGCCGGCTCGTACCAGTCGTTCACCCGGGCGGTGCGCACCGGCGGGCTGCGGCCCGCGTGCGAGGAGTGCGCGGCCGCGACGAGCAGGGATCGGGCGATCATCGCGCACCCGCCGGGGGAGGAGACCCAGTGGGACTGGGTGGAGCTGCCCGACCCGCCGCCGGGTTGGGGGCTGTCCGGCGACGCGCACCTGCTGGTCGGGGCGCTGGCGCACTCGAGCCGGTGGCGCGGGGTGCTCGCCGAGTCCGAGGACCAGCCGCACCTGATCGAGGCCCTCGACCGGGTGGTTCGCCGGCTCGGCGGGACCACGCTGGCGTGGCGGTTCGACCGGATGGCGACCGTCTGTCATCCCGGCAGCGGCGAGGTGACCGCCTCGTTCGCCGAGGTGGCCAAGCACTACCAGGTGGCGGTGCGGGTCTGCCCGCCCCGCCGGGGCCGCCGCAAGGGTGTGGTGGAGAAGTCGAACCACGCCGCAGCGCAGCGCTGGTGGCGCACCCTCGCCGATGACGTCACGGTCGGGCAGGCGCAGGCCGACCTGGATGCGCTGTGCGCCCGGGTCGGCGACGCCCGCCCGCGCCGGGTGGACGGGGTCCGCACCACGGTCGGCGCGCTGGCCGACGCCGAGCCGCTGCAGCCCCCGCCGGGGGCGCCGTATCCGGCGGTGCTGGAGACCGCCCCGACGGTCACCGACCAAGCGTTGGTGCCGTTCCTCGGGAACTTCTACTCGGTGCCGCCGGGCCTGGCCGGCCGGGTGATGAGGGTGCGCGCCCGGCTCGGCGACCCGTATCTGGAGGTGGTCTCCGCGGCCGGGGCGATCCTGGCCCGGCATCGCCGCCAGCCTGACGGCGCCGGCGTGGTGCTCCGCGACGACGGGCACGTGGCCGCGCTCGAGGCGGTGGTGCTCGCCGGCGCGAACGCCACCGCCGGGCGGTGCAAGCACAAGACCCGACGACCCCTGACCGAGGCCGCGCTGGCCGAGGCCGCGGTACTGCGCGGCGAGCCGGCGAGCGCCGCGGGCGGGCAGGTGGTGGTGGACCTGGCCCAGTACGCCTCCGCTCTCGGCCAGCGAGGCACCGCGAGCACGTCGACCAGCGCCGCCACCACCACCGGGCCACCGGTGACTTCGCAACCCGGCCATCGCAATCCATCGCAGAAACCCAGCCAGGAGACCAGATGAACCCGCCCGTCACCGACCCGCTCGACCCGATCACCGAACCGCAGCCGGCCTGCCCCTGCCACCACGCCACCGACCGCCCGGACGAGGCCACCGTCACCGTCGGCGCGGCCGAGCTCACCCGCCTGGGCGAGCTGCTCACCGACATCGACGAGTTCCTGCGCTGCTGTGGCGGCCTCGCCGAGCTGCTTGCCGGCGTCCACGCGCACCGCGGCCACCCCCATCCGCGGTCTGCCGCCGCCACCCTCGTCGACGACGTCGGCTTCACCGCCCTCGGCCTGCGCCTCGACCCCGACCATCCCACCCCGGGGGGCGGCCAGTGAACGGCACCGGGTCAGCGACCAACGAACCCACCGACAGCCGAGGTGCGCCGGCGACGATGAGCCAGGCCGAGTGCTACCAGCGGCTGCGCGCACACCTGGCGTTCCTGCGGCTTCCCGCCGCAGCCGAGGCGCTGCCCGGTGTGCTTGACCAGGCACGCGAGCAGAACCTGCCGCTGGTCACCGCGCTGGAGCGGCTGCTGGCGGTCGAGGTCGAGGTCACCGAGGCGCGCCGGCTGGCGTCTCGGCTGCGGTTCGCATGCCTACCGGCGCCCTGGGCGCTGACCGACTACGACTACTCGGCCCAGCCCGGTGTCGACGAGACACTGATCGGTGAGCTGGCCACCCTGCGGTTCCTCGACGACGCGGCCAACGTGTTGTTCATCGGCCCGCCGGGCGTAGGCAAGACAATGCTCGCGATCGGCCTGGCCCGCGCCGTGGCCGAGGCCGGCCACCGGGTCTACTTCACCACCGCCGCAGACCTCGCCGCCCGCTGCGCCAAGGCCGCCCGCGAGGGCAGATGGGCCACCTGCATGCGGTTCTTCGCCGGACCGAGGCTGCTCGTGATCGACGAATTCGGGTACCGCAACCGGCTCGACGAAGACGCCGCCGCCGCCCTGTTCCAGGTGATCAACCAGCGCTACCTGAAGTCCAGCATCATCATCACCGCGCACATCGGCGTGGCCAGCTGGGCCGAACGACTCGGCGACCCGATGCTGGCCGCGGCCCTGCTCGACCGGCTGCTGCACAAGGGCATCGTCTGCGGCATCGACGGGCCCTCCTACCGGATGCGCTCCCACCAGGCCCGCGCCGAGGCCCTCCGCATCGCCAGCAAGGCGGCCACACCATGATCACCACCCGGGCCTGCGCCACCTGCGGCCAAGCCTTCACCGTCAACCCGCGCACCCCACGGCGGCGCTACTGCACCCCACGTTGCCGCGCCGAAGACTGGCGCCGCCGCCACAACCCGAGCCACGCCCCTACCTCATCGAACGCGGCGAACGCCGCCGACGGCGCCTGGCTGGCCGACAACGTCACGAACGTCGCGAACCCCGTACCGCCCGCGAACGACGTCGCGAACGACGACCGGCGAGCCAGCCTCGCCCGCTGCCCGCACTGCCAGACGCCGATCGCGGTGCTCACACTGCTCGTCCCACCCGCGGCAGCACACGTGGCACCCCCGCAGGCCCACCATGGCTGACCACCGCTGGCGGCCCCCTCCACCCAGCCAGACCCGGGCGAACATCCTCGGCCGCCTCCTCGCCGTCCTCGCCCCATCGCCCCTCACCCACGCCGTCGTCGCGCCCGCCCCCATCGACCACCACACCGGCGCGCCAGACGACGCCGACGAGCCCGCGCCAGCAGCCCCCAGCAGCCGCGCCCGAGGGCCACCCCGCCACCGGCGACACACCGCAACCCGCGTCACGCGGCGGAGGCCCCGAACAAGGCCCCCCACCCCACGAGCAACCGAAGGAGAACACCCGCCAGCACCATGTCCACACGAATACGGCCCCGCCGCGTCCATCAGAAAACCACGAACAGCATCCCGCACAAGACACGCCGAAGGACCCACAAACACGTGCCCCGACCACCGATAACGACTACCCTGACAACCAGCTCAGGTAGGGAATTTCGCTGAGCATCTCTGGGGAACTTCGCCGCGCTTCATCAACGCGATCGGATCGAGATGCATCATGCCGACGCCTATGACCGTGGTGGGCGGCAGCGACGCCGGCGAGCCCGTCGCGCCCAGCGCCGCCGGCAGGTTGTGACGAGCTATCGCGGCGCCCCGCGGGCGTGTTCCGTCCCGAGGGAGGCGCGGAACCCTTCTAGCAGCGCCAGCAACCCGACCTCGAAGGCCTGCTCTGGGCGGCTGATACCGGCGGGCAGGGCGGCGATACAGCCGGTCAGCACGGCGTGCCGTTCGGGGTCGACCCCCTCGATCATGACTTCGGGCATGCTGAGGTCGAGGGCCGATCCGAGCAGGAAGCTCTCCAGCGCGACGAACATCGCCAGCGCCTGTTCTCTGGGGAACCCGGCCTCCAGCAGGGCGGTTGTGGCGCCCTCGTATGCGTCGATCAGCTCGGGGGACCGCACCGGGGCGGTGGCCAGCATGCGAATCGCGGCGGGGTGTTCGGCGAAGACGCTGCGGTAGGAGCGGGCCCAGGCCGCGAGCCCCTGGTCCCAGGAGTGCGAGCGCAGCAGCGTGTGGTCGAGCTTGTTGAGCACTTCGAGCCGCACCAGTTCGACGATGTCGGCTCGCCCGTCGACATGGTGGTACAGCGAGGAGGGCTGCACGTGGAGCCGCTTCGCCAGCTCGGGGATGGTGAAGTCGCCCTTCTTGTCGACCAGGGCCAGTGCGGCCCGCCCGATCCGTCGGCGGTCGAGCAGGGCCTCGGTGGGTCGGGGCATCTGGTAGGGCTCCTTGTCTGCGGCCACGAGAACTTTACCGAAGTGGTTTCGGTAAGGGTCTTGCCTGCGGGCGCCGTCTCCTGTACCTTCCCTAAACCTAACTCGATTCGGTATCGCCCAACGTAGCAGCCCAATCGCCGAAGGAGCCATCATGACCCGCGCGGCCGACCTGGTGTTCCGCAACGGCGTGGTTTGGGACCATGCGGGCACCCCGGGGCGGGCTCCGCGGGCGCTCGCGGTCTCCGGCGGCCGGATCGTCGCGGTCGGCGCCGACGCGGAGGCCTTGGCCGCCATCGCCGGCGAGGTGGTCGATCTGGCGGGCGGGGCGCTGCTGCCGTCCTTCGGCGACGGCCACGTGCACCCCATCTTCGGCGGCCTGGGCCAGCGGTTCGCCGACGTACGGAACAAGTCGTCGGTCGCCGAGCTGGTGGACAGCGTGGCCCGGTGGGCGGCGGAGCATCCCGACGAGCCGTGGGTGCGCGGCGACGGTTACGACCCGACGCTGGCCCCCGGCGGTGTGTTCGAGGCCGCCTGGCTGGACGCCGTGGTCCCCGACCGGCCGGCGTGGCTGCGCGCCAGCGACTTCCACACCGCCTGGGTGAACACAGTCGCCCTGGAGATGGCCGGCATCGGCACCGGCACGCCCGACCCGGACGGCGGTGAGATCGTGCGGCGTCCGGACGGCAGCCCGGTGGGCACGCTACGGGAGTGGGGTGCCTTGCACCTGGTCGAAGCGGTCGCACCGCGGATCCCGGCCGGCGTGCTTGTGGACTGCCTGCTGCAAGCGGCCCGGCATCTGGCATCTCTCGGCTTCACCTGGGTCCAGGACGCCATGGTGCAGGCCGACGGGGTGGACGCCTGGCTTGCGGCCGCAGCGTCGGGCGGCCTAGCGGTGCGGGGCAACCTGGCGCTGCTCGCCTCGCCGGAGACCTGGCGCGCGGACCTGGACCGGTTTGTCGCCCAGCGCGACCGAGTCGCCCGGGAGGGTCGCGGCGTGGTGTCCGCGAACTCGGTCAAGTTCTTCGCCGACGGGGTGATCGAGGCCGGCACGGGCGCCCTGCTCGAACCCTACGACGACTGCCCGCACTCCCATGGCCTGCCGAACTGGGACTGGCCCGAGCTGGCCGAGGCGGTCGCCGCGGTGGACGCGCTGGGCTTCCAGCCCCACATCCACGCCATCGGTGACGCGGGGGTCCGCGGCGCCCTCGACGCTTTCGCGGTCGCTGAGCAGCGCAACGGCCCCCGCGACCGGCGCCCGGTGATCGCCCACGCGCACGTCGTCGACCCGGCCGACCGGCCCCGGTTCGCCGAGCTCGGCGTGGTCGCCAACTTCGAGCCGTTGTGGGCGCGGCCCGAGCCGCTGATCACCGAGCTGACCGAGCCGCGGCTGGGCCCCACCCGCAGCGGCTACCAGTACCCGATCGCCAGCCTGCTGCGCAGCGGGCGGGTGTCGTTCGGCACGGACTGGCCGGTGACCTCTCCGGACCCGCGGGCCGGCCTGGCCGTGGCCGTCACCCGGCGGCTGCTGGACGGCTCGCCGCACGATCCCTGGCTGCCGGAGGAGCGGATCACGATCCAGGAGGCCGTCGCCGCCTACACCCGCGGCGTCGCGTACCAGGCGTTCGAGGAGTCTGCCTGGGGCGACCTGGTTCCCGGCGCCCGGGCCGACCTGGTCCATCTGGGCGCAGACCCCCGTGGCACCGACCCGCTCGACCTGCCGAAAG
>DASUPQ010000153.1 GCA_036280995.1 Actinomycetota bacterium
GCCTACATGGAGTTCAAGAAGTTGATCAAGAAGGCATTCAGTTCAGTCGGAACGCCGCAAGCGAGATGGCCCTGGACAAGTATGAGTGAGAAGTCCCCGGAGGCGTGGGAGCCAGGCCCAGTCTCAGACCTCCGGAAGTAGATGGTGATTGGCCCTGTGATCAGGCCTGTTGTTCACGCCCGTGTATCGGAAAGCCGATAAGATCAGGGTGTGGTTGAGGACTCGTTCGATGGGATGCCGGAGCCGGCCGGGCTGCGCCTGCACACCGGCGACGGGCTGGTCGTGGTGACCTGCGGACGCTCGGTGCTGTACCGCTACGACGCCGACGACACCGGGATGCGGAACCTGGCGATCGTGGCGTTGACCGACGCCGGCCGGCGGGTCAATGAGGTGGCCGAGGTGTTCGGGCTGAGCGCCACCTACGTGTCGATCCTGCGGGGCCGGGCCCGGGTGGAGGGGTCGGCCGGCGTGGTGCGGCGACGAGGCCGGCCGCCGAAGCTGTCGGATCGGCAGGCCCGGCAGGCGCGGGACTGGTCGGCCGCGGGCTGGACTCAGCAGGAGATCGCCGACCGGCTCGGGGTGGCCCAGTCGGTGATCAGCGAGCTGCTCGCTCGACTCGGCCCGGTCCCGGTGCAGCCCGAGCTGCCCGAGCCGGGCGATTCCGAGCCGGCGGGCGATTCCGAGCCGGCGGGCGCTGATGGTGTCGACGCTGAGCCGGCAGCCGGGGTCGGCGGGCTGGCCCGGATCGGCACCGGGACGTTCTGGTCCCGGTATGCGGGGGCGATGCTGCTGCACGCCTACCTGAACCGGGTCGGCGCCGAGGCCGTCTTCGCCACGCTGACCGGGGCCCCGGCCCGCCGCTTCGACGACCTGGCGGTGCTGGCCGCCGCCACGGTCGGGTTCGCGCTCGGCATCGACACCGTGGAAGGCGCCAAGCATTTGCGCCGCGCCGAGGCCGGGCCCACCGTCGGGCTTGCGGTGATCCCGGAGCTGAAGACGCTGCGGACCCGGCTGTCGGCCCTGGCGGACTCCTCGGATCCGCTGCGGCTGCAGCGCTGCTTCGCCGCCGCGATGCTGGCCGCTGACCCGGCCGGGGATCCGGTGTACTTCGTCGATGATCATTTCGTGCCCTACGCCGGCGCGCGGCCGGTCGCCAAGGGCTGGAACACGAAACGCCGGCATGCCCAGCCCGGCCGAGACGACACCCTGCTGGTCGATGCCCGTGGCCGGGCCGTGGTCTTCGACACCGGGGAGCCGACCGGGCTGGCCTCGACCCTGCCCGGCGTGTTGACCCAGCTACGACAGGTGATCGGTCCGGACGCGCCGATCATGCTCGGCTTCGACCGGGGCGGCGCCTACCCGGCCGTCTTCACCGCCTGCCGCGACGCCGGCGCGGATTGGGTCACCTACCGACGCGCCCCGCTCGCCGAGGCAACCGCCAAACCCAGACGATCATGGACGGTCCGCGACGGCCGACGGATCACCGTCCTGCTGGCCGAGGAGACCGTGCGGCTCAACGGCTACGGCCAGGCCCGCCAACTCACCTTGTTCGAGCACGACACTCCGGTGCTGCAGGTCCTCACCAGCGACACCACCAGCACCGGCGCGGATCTGCTGCGCTGGCTGCGGGCCCGGTGGCGGATCGAGAACATGTTCAAATACGCCGCCGCCCACAACGGGATCGACGCGCTGGCCGACTACGCCATGGACGTCGGCCCCGATGACCGCAAGGTCGCCAACCCGACCCGGGCCACCGCCCGCGCCCGGATCAAGGCCGCCGCGGCCGACCTGGCCGCGGCCGAACGCGCCCTGCCGCAGCTGCTCAACGAGAAGACCACGCCGAAGCAGAAGAACGCCGCGCTGCCCGGCACGCACGCCCGGATCCGCGACGCCCAGACCGCGCTCGATGCGGCAAAGGCTGCGCTGCGCCCGATCCCGGCCAAGGTGCCCGCGACCCAGCTAGACCCGAATGCCGAACGAGCCCGCCCCCAGCTGGCCCGCCGCGGCCTGCAAATGGTCCTCCGGCTTCTCGCGTTCAACGCCGAGGCCTGGCTCGCCGAACATCTCAACGCCTACCTCGCCGACCCGAACGAATACCGCGCCATCACCCGCCACCTGCTGCGCCACGGCGGCCACCTCGACTACACCCCCACCAAGATCACCACCACCCTCGACCGACCCGACACCCCCCGCATCGCCCGAGCCCTGACCCTGCTCACCGAGGAACTGAACACCACACCCCCACGCATGCCCGGCGACCGCCGACCAATCACCTACCGGGTCGAATCGGCCTAAATCTCAACAGTCAGCCCAGCCCCACTTCCGGAGGTCTGAGCCTTGCGGGTCAGCGGTCGCAGCCGCCGTCCTTGTCCGGTCGCGAGTACGCGTTCCGGATGTGGGTGATTCCCTTGTACGCGTAAGGA
>DASUPQ010000154.1 GCA_036280995.1 Actinomycetota bacterium
TACCCCGCCGCCGTGCAGCTCCCACGCGAACCCATTCGCCCTTGACCGCCTGCTCGGAGCCCGCCTCGCCGGCCACGGTCAGTCGCAGGGAGGGACGCGCCTTCGGCGCGTGCTGCTTCGCTGGTAAGCTACGCAGCCTGCCGGTCCCGGCCCGGTGCCACCGTGGCCGAGGCGGTTGGCCCCTACGCTGGACTCTACGCAGAACCCTACGCTGGCCACCCGCGTACCCCCTTGCCACCTGGAGGCCGGATTACCGCTGGTCATGCCCCCCTACGGGGGAGTGGAGCGGCCGCACCGAGTGGATGCGCTTCGCGCGATTGATTCATCGGCGCGGCCGCGTTCTTGGCGGACCGTCGGTCCTCGCCGCCTACGGCGGCAATCTCAGCCCGCCCTGGTTGCCACTCATGGTGGTGCGGTACGAACGCCATGCTGCCGCTCAACGTCGAGCAGAAGGGTGAGACGCCGACGCCGACACGAGCGCGAGCAACTGCGGGTCCAGGAGCGGTGTCGACGTTGGTAGGCTGACCACGATCGGGCCGCAGGGCAGGAGCAGCATGGACCCAGGATCCGCATCCCGTCCGGGTGTCCCCGACCGCGACGGATCAAGCCTTCGCACAGCAGGGGTTGCCCCGGGGCAGCGTCGCCGTCGGCCGGCGGGGAAGGCGCCCCCACTACCGCGCCAGATCGGCAAGACGGGCTGGTGGTGGCTCGGCTTCGGCTCCCTCGCGATCATCGGGTGGGTGACCGCGTTCACGGTCGCCGGGGGCGTTCTTCCCGTCGACCAAGCCGTGCTCGAGGGACTGGCTAGCCTGCGCACAGCCCCCCTCACCAGGGTGATGGTGGCGGTGGCTGAGCTCGGAGAGGCCCTCGTGGTGGTGCTGGGTTGGGCGGTCATCCTGGTGCTGCTGGTGTTCCGCCGGTTCCGGCGCCTGGTCGTGTTCCTCGGCACGTTCTGGCTGGTCCAGCTGCTGGCCACCTACCTCGCCAGCGGCATCCTCGATCAGGCGTCGCCGCTACGACCGGCCGGGATCGCGATGCTCGGCCCGGCCGCCCAGTCGGCGTACCCGCTGGTGCCGGTCGCGACGCTAACGGCCCGCCTCGTCGGCGTGCTGTACGCCCTGGTCCCGCAGGGCCGGATGCGACAGGCGGGCAAGCCCGTGGCGGCCGCGATCATCGCGGTGGTCGCCCTGGCCCGCCTGTACCTGGCCATCGACACCCCGACCGGGGTCGTGGTCGCCGTGGTCATCGGCGTTACCATCCCGCTGGTCGCCTTCCGGTTGCTGTGCCCAGACGAGGTGTTCCCGGTGACCTACCGCCGTGGCCGCAGCGCCCATCTGGACGTTGGGGGACGCCGCGGCGAGGCGATCCGCCGCGCCCTCCAGGACCAGCTCGGTGTGATCGTGGAGGACGTCCAGCCCTTCGGGTTGGAGGGGTCGGCCGGCTCGACCCCCCTGTGCATCAAGGTCAAGGGCGACCAGGACGGGTGGCTGTTCGCCAAGCTGTACGCCAGAAGCCACCTGCGGGCCGACCGCTCCTACAAGCTGGGCCGGGAGCTGCTGTACGGGCGGCTGGAGGACGAGAAGCCGTTCAACACCGTGCGGCGGCTGGTCCAGCAGGAAGACTACGCGCTGGCCCTGATGCAGCGCGCCGGCCTGCCCAGCCCCCAACCCTACGGCGTCGTCGAGCTGACCCCAGAGCGTGAGTATCTGGTGGTCACCGAGTTCCTGGACGGCGCCACCGAGATCAGCCAGGCGCAGGTGGATGACGCGACCATCGACCAGGGCCTGGCGATCATCCGGCGGCTGTGGGAGGTGGGCCTGGCCCATCGTGACATCAAGCCGGCCAACCTGCTGGTCCGCGACGGCACCCTGTACCTGATCGACGTGTTCTTCACCGAGGTCCGCCCCAGCCCCTGGCGCCAGGGGGTCGACCTGGCCAACATGCTGCTGGTGCTCGCCCTCGGCAGTGAGCCCAGGCAGGTCTATGAGCGGGCCCTGCGCCAATTCACAGTGGAGGAGATCGGCGAGGCGTTCGCGGCCACCCGCGGGCTGACCATGCCTTCGCAGCTGCGCCAGATGCTGCGCGCTCAGGGCCGGGACCTGCAAGCCGAGTTCCTGAAGTTCCTGCCCGAGCCACCCAGGCCGATCGCCATCCAGCGCTTCAGCACGCGGCGCCTTGGGCTCACCCTTGCGGTGCTGATTGGCGCGTTCCTTGCCGTCGGCTTTGTGATCAGCAACCTGAATGGACTCGGGTTGATCCCCGGCTAGCGCTGAGGGATGGAGTTGTAACGCCGCCATTGAAGAAGTCAACCGGCGAAACGACATGGACCGAAGTGATGCAGCCGATGCTCACGCCAGGAGATTGAGGGTGTCCGCGATGCTGCTTCAGGCGGGGACTCGATGCGGCCACCGGCCGAGGCAGACCAGCGCCCCGGCAGCGCGATAGAGATCCCGGACCCGGTAGAACCGGCCCCGCCAGCGGCGCAACGACCAGGCATTGGCCAGATGCCCGATCGACTGCTCCACCAGCGCGCGCAGCCCGGCCTGGCGGCGGTTGTAGGCCCGCTGCCCGTCGGAGAGCCGGTCCTTGGTGCGCCGGTCCCCGACCGGGGCGTGCCAGTGCTCGCGGCGCGTGGCCATGCCCCGAACCCCCGATCCAGCAGGCTCGCCACGCCGCTGGCATCCAGCACCTCGTCGAGCCCAGACAGCGTGACGAGCTCGTGCTCGTGGCAGCTGCCCGGCCAGCCGCCGTCACACCACAAAAGGTCGCCATGGACGGTGGACACCGCCAAGCCCTGGGCGGTGTGGGCGTGGCGTTTGGTGTCGTACCAGACCTTCTGGTTGGGCCATCCGCGGGGTCGTTGCACCCGGGTCGCCAGCCCGTCAACCAAGACCGCCTCGCCGGCGGCGGCCATCTCCCCAAGGCGCTCGCGCAGGTCCGCAAGGGCGGTGATGAACGTCCCGTCGGGCTGGCAGTACCTGAGCGCGGCGAGCCCGCCGAGCAGCCGATCCATGCTGTCGCCGACCTCGGTCTTGAGATCCCGACCATCCGACCGACCCGCCGGTAGGACAGTCCATCCAAGAGGACCGCGGCGACGGCGTCCAGGCGACCTCCAAGGCCAGCGGTGGGTTGCCACCGACCCCTGGCGGTCGCGGTGGCAGCAGGTGGGCCAGGCGGCCGGCCAGGTAGGTGAGGACCGCGGCGGGCAGCGACGAACGCGGGCAGTATGACAAGGGAACCGGGCCTCCTCGGAAGCGGGTGAAGGCCTTCTGATGGTCCGGTCCCCATGACCGCCACACCGAGCATCGCGGACCTCTCATTCATCCGGGCGGGACCTGGGCGCTGCCCCACCGTGCCGGTACGCCCCTGGGAAACCGGATTGGGCCAGGTCGCAGCCGATGCCGGGCGTTGACAGCCCCTGGCCCATCGCTAGGGTAGGCGGTGCCGGCAGCGGGGCGCGGCAAGGCCGGGTGTTCCACAGATTGGGTTCGCCGGCGCGAGGCGTCCCCGGCCTCAAACACCGCGGCAGGATCGGCAGCGCCAACGGGAAGGAGGCACAACGTGGTGAAGATGATCGTGCTCCTGCCGCGGCGCGGCGACATGAGCCGGGAGGACTTCCAGCAGTACCTGCGGGAGACCCACCTGCCCTTGGCCACCAGGCTGCCCCGGCTGCGGCGGTTGGTGGTGAACTGGGTGCTTCCGGACCCGAACGAGCCGCCGCCGGCCTACGACGCCGTCTCCGAGGACTGGTTCGATGACCCGGCGGCGATGGGCGCCGCCTTGGCCTCGCCCGAGGGGCAGGCGGTAGCCGCCGACGTCCCGAACTACCTGGACCCGAGCCGGTCCGCGCTCCTGGTCGTGGAGGAGGAGGACGTTCCCCTGCCCACAGGATCCGCCGCGTCCTCCGCCGGCTGAGGCCTCGCCGGAGACGGTTCCAAGCCGCTTCTCGCCTTCGCTGGGACCTCTCATCCTCGCTAGGACTCGACATCATCACGGACGACCTCATTGGGACCCTGACGCTCCCATCACCTGCGTAACCAGCGGCCCGCACAGCCCTCAAGCGCTTGTAGTTCCGCAACTACCTCAAATATTCGCTGGGCCTGGCCACGTACAGCTCATGGCCCCCTTGGGGGAGTGGTGCGGACGCGCCGGGTGGTGCGCTTCGCGCGATTGATGCATCGGCGCGGCCGCGCCTTTGGCCGGCTTACGGCCGGCGCCGCTTCGGCGGCAATCTCGGCCTCAGCTGGTAGCCACGCAGAGTGGTATCGCAGACCTCAGGCTGCACGCACATCCTGAGCTCCGCAATGCCGTCCCGCAGGTCGCGGGAAGAGCCGGCAGGCGGGTATATCAGGTCGCACCCTCGCGCCGGTCTCCGAAGGTCCCGGGTCCTACGAACCCAATCCGTGTCGGCGTTGAGTCCGGTCGATGACGACCAACGCCATGCCGACCGCGATCACGGCAATCCACAGGCCGGGTGCGCCAATGCCCGCGATCAGCATGACGGCTCCCATGACCATGAGCGCGACGGCGATCCATACCAAGAGCGTCATGGCAGCTCCTCTCCTGCTCCAGTGGGCCTGCACAGCGGTCACCTAAGAGCTCGGGACCGAGCCCGGTAGGTGGCGACGGCCAGCGGCACCGCCGTCAACACCGTCACCAGCCCCAAGATGGTCGCGCCCAGCCTGGTCAGCACCAGGCTGCGGGCGATGTCCTGGCCCACGGCCAGCGTGGCCCCGGCCTCAGTAGCGCCAGCGGCCGACACCCGGTACGGCCCGGCGGCCGTGACCTGGAACGTCGCCACCGCCCGGCCGGCTCGGCCAGGCTCCAGGTCGTAGCGGGCGCTGGACCGGTAGGTGCCGACCGGCACGGCCGCGCCGCCGGGCCCGGTCACCTGCAGCCCGAGCTGCTGCCAGGTCGGGGTGACGCCGGCATAGGGCACGGTCACGATGGTCCTGGTCCCCGGGTCCCACCGGGTCGCGGCGATCCGGGCGTTGGCCGTCGGCTCGACGGAGCCGGCCACCTCACCGGCGCTCTCGTGGTACATGACCATGGTGCCGGGGTCGGTCACCGACACGGTCGTCGCGCCAGGGACGGCCAGGCGGTCCAAGCCGTCGACCCGGTCCTGGGTGGTGGTGCTGCCCACCGCGCCCCACAGGAAGGCGGCGGTGAGCCCGAGCACGGCCACGGCGGCCGCGACCCAGTAGCCGGCGGTGGAGGGCCGCTTCCTGGCGTGGAGCGGCGGAATGGGTGGGCGGGTCGGTGGTGGTCGGAGTTGTGTCAGCGAGGAGGTCATGTCATTCGCCTCCTTCTCCTCTCCACTCACTCTCCCCCAGACCTGGCCCACCGTCAGGAGCCAGAGGGCCCTGATTCCGGAGGCCCACTGGTCTCCGGTTCACTCCGTTCACTCACCCGGCGGCCGCCACGGCGCTCGGAGGACGATGGCCATGGTTAGCGCCGTTGCCGGGTGGCCTGCCGGTCACCGCCCATGCTGACGACAGGCTGTCGGATCGACAGGCCGTCGACGCCATGGCCACCAAGGCCGATCCGGTATCCCATGGCGAGGTGATGCGGGCCGCGGTGGACACCGCCGCCACCCGCCTGCAGCGGCGCGCCATTCCCAGTCAAGCTGGCATGGTTGCCATGTGGCTACACGATCCGCTGGGGTCGGCCGACCTCATCGGCCGCTTCGCTGAATCCTCGCCAGCTCAGCGCTGAAATGTGTGCTCGTAGGGCGGTCAGCATCGGAGGTTGGACCTGGACCGAGATTCACCCCATCCTGCGGTACTAACGGAATCGCACGACCAGCGGAAAGACTGGATAGCACGGCGCGTGGCTGTCGATCTCTGATAAGGATGAGGCCGCTGGTTCAAGTCCAGCCAGGCCCCAAAATCGACCAGTGACCAGCGGAAACGCTGGTCACGGGGCTTCAGGTGCCAGCTTAATGGGATGCGTCCGGGATGAGGTCTTGAGACGCTCTCCTGAGCCGGACCAACGCCTCTGAGCAGCCTCTTTGAAATCCCATGGTCGTTGGCATGCCTGGATAGTCGGTTGCACAGCGGTGTCAGAACCCATCCCCGTGCTTCGGTTATCCGTTTACTGGTAACTGCCAATCTTCCGCTGAGCCCGTTCCAGTAGGGTCTGGGCAGCTCAGGTTGGGCGGCGTTTCTGGTGAATGCGGTCTGGTGAGGTTCTGTTGTGGCCTGTGGAATGACTGTGAGACTGCCCGGTGGTTCGGTGATGATCCGGGCCGCGATCGGTGGCAGCGGGCGTGACTGTTGGAATGACTGACCCTGGTGGTGTCATGCGCCGGACTTGTCCGCCCGTTGTTGCCGGGAGCGGCCCGGAACCGGCGCTGCTGGCCTGATGTAGGGGCCTGACCACCCGATGAGAGCGGGTGTGTCCCGTCACCGTCCTGCCGTGCGTCGGTCCGGACCAATCCCGTCACGTCGACGTCCGGGCAAGGAGTCAACGCGATGCACATGCTGGCAGAGGTCGTCGAGGTCGTCATCGGGGTCGACACCCACAAGCACACTCACACCGCCGCCGTGGTCGTCGCTGCGACCGGCGCGGTGATCGAGCAGGTAACCGTGCCCGCCGCCCCCGCTGGCTACCAGCAGCTGCTGCAGCTCGCCGACCGACACGACGGTCGACGGGTGTGGGCGATTGAGGGCACCGGCGGCTACGGCGCCGGGCTGACCCGGTTCCTGCAGGCCCACGCCGAACAGGTGGTCGAGTTGGACCGGCCCAAGCGGACCGCCCGACGGCACGGCGCCAAGTCCGACTCCCTGGATGCGATTCGGGCGGCCCGCGAGGCGCTGGGCCGCGACCAACTCGCCCAGCCCCGCGCCGCCGG
>DASUPQ010000155.1 GCA_036280995.1 Actinomycetota bacterium
GTCGTTGAGCACGTTGAGCTCGTGCTGGACGGCCGCGAACCGGGGCCCGCCGGCGAACAGGCGGGCCAGCGCCGGGTCGTCGGTGCTCCAGGCGTAGGCGCGGATCTTGCCCTCGTCGGCCAGCGCCTCCAGGACCACCTGGACCGCCGCCGCCTGGCCCCGGTCGACGTTCTCGACGTGGAGCTGGTAGAGGTCGATGCGGTTGGTGCCGAGCCGGCGCAGGGACGCCTCGCAGGCCGCGCGGACGTAGGCGGGGGAGACGTCGGTGCCGGTGAACTGGCGGGTGTCCTCGTCGAAGGTGTTGCCGAACTTGGTCGCCACCACCACGTCGTCGCGCCGGCCGGCGAGCGCCCGGCCGAGCACCCGCTCGCTGCGGCCGGTGCCGTACAGGTCGGCGGTGTCGAAGAAGGTGACGCCCAGCTCCAGGCCCCGCCGGATGGCCCGGGTGGACTCGGCGTCGTCGACCTCGCCCCAGCCGAGCGGCTTGGTCCCGTCCCAGAACGGCCCGCCGATCGCCCAGCAGCCGAGGCCCATGGGACTCACCTGGATCCCGCTCGGGCCCAGCGTCCGCGTGTCCATTGGTTCCTCCTCCTCTCGCGTGCGTCCACCCTACGGACAAAATGGTAGGCTCACCAGAGCCAAATATCGCTGAATTGACGATGCCATTTAGTGAGGTGCCGTGCCGAAGCGTGCCGCCACCGTCCCGGTGACCGGGATCGTGCTGGACCGGGCCGGCCGGCTGCCGATGCACCGCCAGCTCTCCCAGCGGCTCCGGGAGGCCATCCTGGCCGGGCAGTTCCCGCCCGGGACCCGGCTGCCGTCCACCCGGACCCTGGCCACCGAGCTCGGCGTTTCCCGCACCACCGCGCTGGCCGCCTACGAGCAGCTCCGCGACGAGGGCTACCTCGACGGCCGCGTCGGCGCCGGCACCACCGTGGCCGACCTGACCGGCCCGCCCCCGCCCCGGACCCCGGCCGCGCCCGCGGCCCCGCTCCCCACGCCTCACGGCAGCGGCCCGGACGCGGCGCGGCCGGTCCTGTCGGCGCGGGGGGCCGCGGTGGCGGCCAGCCGCTGGCGGCTGCGCCCCCAGACCGACTCCGGCCAGGAGCGGCCGCGCGCGTTCCCGCTTGGGCTGCCCGCCCTGGACGCCTTCCCGCGGCAGCTCTGGACCCGGGTCCTCACCCGGCGGGCCCGGCGTTCGCTCGGTGACCTGCTCGGGTACCAGGACCCGGCCGGCCACCGGCCCCTGCGCGAGGCCATCGCCGCCTACCTCGGCCTGGCCAGGGGGGTGCGCTGCGACCCCGACCAGGTGCTGGTGGTCTCGGGCGCCCAGGCCGGCATCGACCTGGCCGCCCGGCTGCTGCTCGACCCCGGCGACAAGGTCTGGGTCGAGGACCCCGGCTACTACGGCGCCCGCGGAGCCCTGACCGGCGCCGGGGCACGGCTGGTCCCGGTCCCGGTCGACGCCGACGGGCTCGACCTGGGCGCGGCCCGGCGGCGCCAGCCGGACGCCCGGCTCGCCTACGTCACCCCATCCCACCAGTTCCCGGTCGGGATGACGATGAGCCTCGCCCGCCGGCTCGACCTGCTGGCCTGGGCCGAGTCGGCCGGCGGGTACGTGCTCGAGGACGACTACGACAGCGAGTACCGCTACGTCGGCCGGCCCCTGCCCGCCCTCCAGGGCCTCGACCAGGCTGGCAGGGTGGTCTACGTGGGCAGCTTCAGCAAGGTGCTGTTCCCCTCCCTGCGGGTCGGCTACCTGGTCGTCCCCGGCGGCCTGGTCGACGCCTTCACCGCCGCCCAGCGCTTCGGCGAGGTCCATGTCCCCGCCCTCGAGCAGGCGGCCCTGGCCGACTTCATCGCCGACGGCCACCTCGGCCGGCACGTGCGCCGCATGCGTGCCCTGTACGCCATCCGCGGCCGGGCCCTGGTCCGAGCCATCCGCCGCCAGGCCCCGGACGCCCTGGAGGTCCGCTCGGCCCACGCCGGGCTGCACCTGGTGGCCTGGCTGCCGCCCGGCGCCGACGACCGCGCCGCGGCCGAACGGGCGGCCGCCGCCGGCGTGGAAGCCCAGGCCCTGTCCGACCACGCGCTGGAGCGGCCCGGACGCGGCGGGCTGCTGCTCGGCTACGCGGCCGTCCCCGAGCCGGAGATCGACCGGGCCACCGCGCGCCTGGCCCGTGCCCTCGCCGGCGTGTGACCGCTCAGCCGCCGACCCGCAGCACGACCTTGCCCTGGCCGCGGCCGGTCTCCACGCGCCGGTGGGCGGTGGCGGCGTCGGCCAGGTCGAGCACCTGGTCGACCACCGGCCGCAGCCGGCCGTCGCCCACCTCGGCGGCCAGCGCGTCCAGCACCGCCCGGCCGGGCCGCACGAGCACGCCGTGCAGCGCGATGTTGCGGTCGATGGCGAGCTCGAGGTCGCCGGCCAGCTCCACGATCGACCCGGCCCGGCCGCCTTCCCTGAGCACCGGCAGGCTGGCCGCCAGCGTCCCGTGGCCGACCAGGTCGGCGACCATGTCCAGGTCCCGTCCGACCGCCCGACGGGCCCGGCCGGCCACGTCACCGGCCTGGCGGTCGAGGAACACCTCGGCCCCGAGCCGGGCCAGCAGCGCCTCCCGCCGGGCGCTGGCCGAGGCCACCACCCGGGCGCCCCGGGCCCGGGCGAGCTGCACGAACAGGCTTCCCACCCCGCCGGCGGCGCCATGGACCAGGATCCACTCGCCCGGCCTGGGATCCAGCCGGTCGAGCAGCTGCAGGGCGGTGGCGCCGGCCAGGGGGAGCGAGGCGGCCTCGACCGCGCTGAGCCCCTCCGGCCGCGGCCCGACCAGCGACGCGTCCAGGGCGACCCGCTCCGCATAGGTCCCCCAGCGGGTGCCGCGCACCGGGAGCAGCCCCCAGACGGCCTGGCCCTTTCGCCAGCCGGCGCCGTCGCCACCGGCCTCGACGGTCCCGGCCAGCTCGTAGCCGACCACATAGGGCGGCCGCAGCCCGGCCCAGGCCGGGTCGGCCCGGTTCCCGGCGTCGACCGGGTTGACCCCGGCCGCCTCCACCGCCACCACGACCTGCCCAGGCCCGGGCAGCGGCGCGGCCAGCTCCCGCTCCCGCAGCGCCTCCGGGCCCCCCGGCCGCTCCACCACCAGCGCCCGCATCAGCGGCCACCCACCCGGCTGTCGTCCATGGCCTCGCTCCACGCTCGTTGCTGCGCGGCCGCTTGACCCCCCCTGGGACGGCCGCTACGGTCCGGCGATGCCGATCGCCGTGACCAGCGTGCACCACATCACGTTGCGGGTCGCCGATCTGGAGCGGTCCCGCCGGTTCTACGAGGGGGTCCTCCGGCGTCGCCACCAGAAAGGAGCGGCCATGCAGCGCACATCGGTCAACCCCTGGCCCTGGTCGCTCAGGTTCGCGTTCAACCAGGCCGAGCTGGTCGAGGGGCACCGGCGGGTGCTGGTCTGCTCGGGCCAGACCGCGACCGACGCCGACGGCCAGCCCCAGCACCCCGGCGACATGGCGGCGCAGCTCGCCATGGCCGTCGACAACCTCGAGGCCGTGCTGGCCGCGGGCGGGATGGGGCTGGCCGACGTGGTCCGCCTGCAGGTGTACACCACCGACGTCGACCGGCTGCTCGAGCATTACCAGGTCCTCGTCGGGCGCCTGGAGTCCGCCGGGGTCAGGCCGCCCAGCACCCTGCTCGGCGTCGCCCGCCTGGCCGCGCCCGAGCTGCTGGTCGAGCTCGAGGCCACCGCCATGGCCTGACCGGGCGGCCACGGCCACTCGTCGGACCGCCGAGGAGGGCTGATGGGCAGGGACGTTCGGGTCGGGGTGCTCGGGCTGCGCCGGGGAGCGGCCCTGGCCCGGCTCGCCCGGCAGGCCGGGATGCGGGTGGTCGCGCTCTGCGAGCGGGACGACCGCCGCCGCGAGGAGGCGGCCGGGGCGCTGGGCGCCGCCGCCTACCGGGACCTGGAGCCGTTCCTCGACCACCGGGACATGGACGCCGTGCTCCTGGTCAACGACTTCGACCAGCACGCCCGGTCGCGATCCGCGCCCTCGAGCGGGGCCTGAGCGTGCTGTCGGAGGCGGCCGCCTGCAGCACCCTCGCCGACGGCGTCGCCCTGGTGGAGGCGGCCGAGCGGCCGGCGACTGTTCCCTG
>DASUPQ010000156.1 GCA_036280995.1 Actinomycetota bacterium
CGCCGCGGCCAGCTGGGAGACGCAGCTGCGGGAGGGGACATGCTCGCCCGCTACGGCGGGGAGGAGTTCGCGGCCCTGCTGGTCGGCTGCTCCCAGGTCGAGGCGGTGGCGATCCTGGACCGGGTCCGCGAGGCCGCGCCACTGGGCGAGACCGTCTCGGTGGGTGTCGCCCAGTGGGACGGCCAGCAGTCGCCCGAGCAGCTCATCGGCATCGCCGACGACACCCCTACAAGGCCAGGCACCAGGGCCGGAACCGCGTCGCCACGCCGTCGCCGGCGGCCCAGCCGGGCGAGCAGTCCTCGAACCCCGATCGGCTCGGCGCAGCCGAGCTAGGCCAGGCCGCGGCGGGTGGCGGCCGGGGGGCGGCGGCCGAGGATGGCCTCGGTCATGCGGACCACGCGGACGGTCGCCGCGACCTCGTGGACGCGGACGATGCTGGCCCCGGCGGCGACGCAGAACGCGGCCGCGGCCAGGCTGCCCTCGAGGCGCTGGTCGAGCGGGACGTCGAGGGTCTCGCCAACGAAGTCCTTGTTGGACAGGGCGACCAGCAGCGGGTGGCCCATGTCGGCCAGCTCGCCCAGGCGGCGGGTCAGCTCCAGGGAGTGGAAGGTGTTCTTGTGGAAGTCGTGGCCGGGATCGACGATCACCCGATCGGCCGGCACGCCATGCCGGACGGCGAGCGCCACCCGTCCGGTGAGGAAGGCGCGCACCTCGGCGACCACGTCGGCGTAGGCGGGCCGGTGGGGGCGGGTCCGGGGCGGCCCGCCGGTGTGCATCACGACCAGCCCGGCCCCGGCCTCGGCGGCCGCCTCGGCCACCCTCGGGTCGTGGAGGCCCGAGGGGTCGTTGACGACGTCGGCGCCGGCGGCCAGGGCCTGGCGGGCCACCCCGGGCCGGAAGGTGTCGACCGAGATGACCGCGTCGGTGCGGCCGCGCAGCGCCTCGACCAGCGGCACCACCCGCTCCAGCTCCTCGGCCTCGTCCACCGGCGCGCCCGGGCCCGCCTTGACCCCGCCGACGTCGAGCCAGTCGGCGCCCTCGGCCAGGGCCCGCTCCCCGGCGGCCACGGCGGCGCCGAATCCGTAGGTGGCCCCCCGGTCGTAGAACGAGTCGGGCGTGCGGTTGAGAATGGCCATGACCGCGACCCGGCGACCGAAGTCGAAGGTGCGCCGGCCGTAGGTTCGCAGCATGCCGGCGATGGTAGCCGACGGCCCGGCCGAGAAAGGAGCAGCGCGTGCGTGTCCACCTGGAGGAGCGGGTGGCGATCGCGGCCCCGCCCGAGGCGGTGTTCGCCGCCGTTGCCGACTGGGAGGGCCAGTCGGAGTGGGTCGCCCTGACCACGGTGACCGCCGACGGCGGGCCCCACCGGGTCGGGGAGCGGCTGGTCGCCGAGACCAGGCTCGCCGGGATCGGGTTCAGCGACCCCATGGAGGTGACCCGCTTCGACCCGCCCCACCGCATCGACGTGCGCCACCTCGGCCGGGTGGTGCGGGGCACGGGCACCTTCGTGGTCGAGCCCGCGCCCGGCGGCGCCTGGTTCGCCTGGGCCGAGGACGTCGAGCTGCCCCTGGGGGTGGTCGGGCGGCTCGGGTTCGCGGTCGTTGGGCCCGCGTTCCGGCTGCTGCTCCGGCGCAACCTGCGCCGCCTCGCCCGGCGGGTCGAGTCCCGCCCCCACCTGCGCAGGCGCCCGGCATAGGTGGTAGCGTCGCGCCGCGCCGCCCCCCGAGGCCGGCCCGAGCAGGAGCAGTCGCATGGGCCCCGTCCGCCGCCGCACCACCGCCCTGCTGGTCGTCGCCGGCCTGCTGCTGGCCGCCGTGACCGGGCTGGCCTGGTTCCTGGTGGGGGAGGACGACCCGGCCGCCGAGGCCACGGCCGGGGCCCCCACCACCCTGGACCCGGCCGCGCCGGAGCCGACCACGGCGCCAGGCCCGACCACGGCCTCGGGTGCCGCCCCGACCGCGTCGTCGACGGAGGCCGGCGCCAGCCAGGGCACGACCGGCCCGCCGGCCCCGCCCGCCCCGGCCTGCGCCGGGGTCCTGTCCGGGGCCGAGGCCGCGGCCGCCCTGGGCACGCCGGTGGCCAGGGTGGAGACCCGCGACGGCTTCCTGGTCCGCACCTGCACCTTCTGGAGCAGCGGCGACCGCTACCTGCTGGTCCAGGTCAACCGGGGCGTGGCCGCCTCCAGGGACCAGTACGAGCTGAGCCGGCTGCCCGGGGACAGGAACGTCGCCGGGATCGGGCAGGCCGCCCGCTGGACCCGCGACACGGGCCTGCTCGACGTGCTCGACGGTCCCGCCCGGTTCCAGGTCGGGCTGTTCACGCCCGCCGGCCGTCCCGCCGCCGCCGAGCCCCCGGCCCGGGTGGAGGCGGCGGCCAGGGCGGTCGCGGCCCACCTCTAGGTCGCGGGCGGTAGCATCGCCGGGCCAGGCCGCCAACCCCCGGAGGCGAGATGCCGAACCTGCTCCAGGGCGGCCGAGGCCGTCCCCTGCATCCGATGCTGGTGCACTTCCCGATCGCCCTGTACCCGACCAGCCTGGTGTTCGACGCCCTCTCCCACCTGGCGGCCGACGGCAACCCGTTCGTCCGGGGCGCCTTCACCCTGATCGTGGTCGCCCTGGTGGTCTCGGCCCTGGCCGTGGCCGCCGGCTTCGCCGACTTCCTGACCATCGAGAACGGCAGCCGCACCTGGCGCATCGCCGTGCTCCACATGAGCCTGCAGCTGGTCACCGGCGGCCTATTCCTGGCCAACGCCCTCCTGCGCGGCCGCGACCTGGACGTCACCGCGACCCCGGTCGGCCCCATCATCCTCACCGTGGTCGGGCTCCTCACCCTCACCGTCGGCGCCGCCCTCGGCGGCGAGCTGGTCTACCGCCACGGCCGCCGGGTCGAGCTCGACCTGGTCGCCTCCGAGGAGCTCCCGCCGGCCCCCCCGGCCGGCCCCGACCGCCCGGCCGGGGGCTAGGCCAGGTCCCCGACCGGTAGGCCGTGCTCGGCCCGCATGCGGGCGTTCTCCTCCGGCCCGGCGTTCCAGGTCGGCAGGGCCTGGCGCAGCGCCCGCGGCCCGGTGACGGTGATCCCCCCGGAACGGAGCGCCGCCGCCCACCCGGTCCGGCCCATGTGCCAGCGGGCGAAGGCCAGCGGGTCGTCGATCGCCACCACCAGGTCGTCGCCGAAACCGGGGTCGAAGCGGCAGACCTCGGCCTCCCGGCCCGCGACCAGCATCCAGAGCCGCACCCGCCGGGCCTGGCGGGTGAACTCGAACCGCACCACCACCCGCCGCACGGGGAGCAGGTCGCGGCGGAGGAACGTCTGGGACCAGGACCACAGCACCACGTCGGGGTCGGCGTGCTCGCCCTGCATCTCCGTCCAGCGCTCGGCCCAGCCGCCGATGGCCTCCAGCACCCCGGCCAGGTCCTTGCCGGCCGGCGTCGGCTCGTACACCGACCCGCGCCCGTTCGGCTTGGGACGGATCTCCAGCACCCCGGCCCGCTCCAGCTCACGCAGGCGCCTGGCCAGCAGCGCCCGTGACAGCCCGGGCGCGCCGGCGGCGATCTCGTTGAAGGTCGAGCAGCCGAGCAGCAGGTTGCGCAGGATGATCGGCGTCCAGCGCTCGGCGAGGATCTCCGAGCCCCGTGCGATCGGGCAGAACTGGCCGTAGGTGCGCATGGGTGCAGTCTCGACCCTCATCGGCCCGCTGCCTAGTTCTTCTTGTGAACCCGGGCTGGTCGGGCGGCTGCCGGCAGGTTCACAACCTGTCCTTGGCGGGCGCCGTCCCGGCTCCCACGATGACGGCACGAGCCACCAGCAAGGGGGTCAGCGATGAGCGGGCAGTGGGTCGTCGAGGACGGCGGCGCACATACGGCGGGCGACGAGCTCCGGCAGCGGCTGCTGGCCGGAGCCCCGGTCACGCAACGACGGCTGCGGCTGGCCGGCGTGTCCACCGCCGTGCTGGAGGGCGGGAGCGGCCCACCGGTCGTGCTGCTGCACGGCCAGGGTGGCTGGGCGGGCGTCTGGCTGCCGGCCATCGCCGAGCTGGCCCGCACCCACCGGGTGGTCGCGCCCGACCTGCCGGGCCTCGGCGCCTCGCGGGTGGACGGGGACCCGCCCGGGGCCGCGACCGCCCTGGCCTGGCTGGGCGAGCTCGTCGACCAGACCTGCGCGGTCCCGCCGGTGGTGGTAGGGGCCTCGCTGGGCGGCTCGCTCGCCGCCCGCTTCGCGGCCGGCCACCGCGACCGTCTCGCCGGCCTGATCCTGGTCGGCGTGGGCGGTCTCGCCGGCAAGGTGCGGATCCCGCCGGGGATCCTGCTGGCGCTGGTCCGCCACGGCGTCCGGCCGAGCGAACGCAGCGCCATGGGGATGCTGCGGCAGGTGTCGGTCGACCCGGAACGCGTACGGCGGCGGATGGGGGAGCGCTGGGCACCGTTCCGGGCCTACTCGCTGGAGCTCTCGCGCACGCCGAGCGTGCAGCGGGCCAACCGCCAGCTGCTGCGCGAGCTCGGTCTGCGCCAGATCCCGCCCGAGGACCTCGCCCGGATCGACCTGCCCGTGACACTCATCTGGGGACGGCAGGACCGGGTGATGCCGCTGGCGGCCGCCCAGGAGGCCAGCGCCCGCTACGGCTGGCCGCTCGAGGTGATCGACGACGCCGGCCACATCCTGGCGGCCGACCAGCCGGAGGCGTTCCTCCGGGCGCTCCAGGCGGCGCTGGCCAGGCCGTGAGGCGGAAGATGCGCGGCATGGTGACCGACTGCGCGGTGGTCGGCGCGGGTCCGGCCGGGCTGGCCGCCAGTGTGGCCCTGGCCGGCCGCGGGGTCGAGCACCTGGTCCTGGAGCGGGACCGGGTCGGGGAGACCTGGCGGTCCCAGCGCTGGGACTCCTTCCGGCTCAACACCGCCGGCTGGATGAACTCGATGCTGGGCGGGCAGGCGCGCGACGCCTACGCCACCGGCCGGGAGGTCGTCGAGCGGCTCGAGCGGCTCGCCGCCGGCTGCCCGGTCCGCGAGGGTGTCCGGGTCACCCGGCTGGCCACCGCCGGCGACGGCTGGGCCATCGCCGCCCACGACGGCGAGCTGCGGGCCAGGACGGTGGTCGTGGCCACCGGCGACCAGAACCGGCCCCGGGTCCCGGCGCTGGGCCGCCGCCTCCCGGGCCGGGTCGCCCAGCTCCACGCCGCCGACTACCGCGGCCCCGGCCAGCTCCCCGACGGGTCGGTGCTGGTCGTCGGCAGCGCCCAGTCCGGCTGCCAGATCGCCGACGATCTCCTGGAATCCGGCGGCCGCCGGGTCTTCCTGGCGACCAGCCCCGTGGGCCGGGTGCCGTTCCGGCACCGCGGCCGCGAGACGGTCGAGTGGCTGGCCGAGGCCGGGTTCATGGACCAGCGTCCGCGCGACCTGCCCGACCCGTCGGTCATGGGCAACCCGATGCCGCTCGTCGCCCCCGGCCGCGGCCTCAGCCTGCCGGCGCTGGCCAGGGCCGGCGCCACCCTGGTCGGCCGCCCGGTGGCGGTGGAGGGGGAACGGGTCGCCTTCGACGACAGCCTGGCCGCCAACGTCGCTGCCGGCGACGCCCTCGCCACCCGGCTCCGGGCGATGGTCGACGAGATCATCCGCCGCCGCGGCCTGGGCGCGCCCCCGGCCGAGCCCGACGAGCACGACGCCCACGTCGCCCTGGACCCGCCGGCCGCCCTCGACCTGCGCGCCCAGGAGGTCGCCGGCGTGATCTGGGGCACGGGCTTCACCGGCGACTTCTCCTGGCTCGACCCGGCCCTGGTCGACGCCGGCGGCCAGCCCCGGCACGACGACGGCGTCGCGCCCGCCCCCGGGCTGTGGTACCTGGGGCTGCGCTGGCTGCGCCGCCGCAGCTCCGGCATCCTGCACGGCTTCCCCGGCGACGCCGCCTGGGTCGCCGGCACGGTCGCGGCCCACCTGGGCGCCGACCGCTACGGGAACGCGTCCAGGCCGGCCGCCTGGTAGGGGATGGCCTCGCGGTCGGCCAGAGCGAGCAGGGCGTCGCGGACCCGGCCAAGGGCCAGGACCTGGACGGCCGGCTCGGCGGTGGGGTCGAGCAGGCGGCGGTAGGCCTCGGCGAAGCCGGGGCCGGCGGCCCCGGTGGCGGCGGTGGCGGCAAGGGCGTGGGCCGTGTCGCGGTAGGCGGTCCGGGTGTGGAGGCCGACGACCAGCGCGGCCAGGACCGCCGCCTCCTTGACCGCCACCTGGGTGGTGAGCAGGTCGCCGGCCAGCTCGGCGGCGCGGCCCCTGGCCTCCCAGGAGAGCAGCTGGACGAGGTCGAAGGCGGCCGCGGCCGCGAACACCTCCGGGCCCGCCTCCTCGACGGCGGCCTCGTGGACGTGCTTGAGCTTGTGGAAGTACCCGCCCGGGTCGTGGATGGCCAGCTGGTTGACGTACTGGTCGGCGGCCAGGGGCCAGGCCGGCCCGATGGAGGACGCCTCCTCCAGGTAGGCGTCGGCCCCGATGGCGGCCAGGTCGACGACCAGGCCCGGGTCGCGGAGGTACAGGTAGCGGTCGGGCACCCCGGTCTCGGGACCGACGGTGATCACGGCCAGGTCGAGGCCGGCCTCCTCGCCGTCGTCGCCCCTGGCCACCGCGCCGTGGACGCCCACGGCGACGATCGCCGGCCCGTGCCGGTCGAGGAGCCGTTCGGTCAGGTCGGCGGCCAGCCGCAGTCGCCCGTCGTGGTCCACCGGTCAAGGCTACCGGGAATCCGCCGTGAACCCGCCGCCCGGCCGACGCGGGATCGGCCGATCGGTTGACCCGGACCGGCGAGGCCGGGCGGTACGCTCCCGGGCATGGACGGCGGACCGGTGCTCTGGTGCAAGGACCTGCGCAAGCGCTTCAAGGAGCGCCTGGCCGTCGACGGCGTCGGGTTCGAGGTCGCCCCGGGGGAGACCTACGGGCTGCTCGGCCCCAACGGCGCCGGCAAGACCACCACCATCTCGATGATCTGCGGGCTGCTGCGGCGCGACGGCGGCGAGGTCACCGTGGCCGGGGCGTCCCTGGACCGCGACCCCGGCCTGGTCAAGGCGGCCATCGGCTACGTGCCCCAGGATGTCGCCCTCTACCCCGACCTGAGCGGGCTCGAGAACCTCCGCTTCTGGGGGCGGATGTACGGGCTGACCGGCCGGGAGCTGAACGAGCGGGTCGACGCCACCCTGGAGGTCGTCGGGCTGGCCGAGCGCTCCGGCGACCGGGTGGCCGACTACTCGGGCGGCATGCAGCGGCGGCTCAACATCGCCGCCGGCCTGCTGCACCGGCCCCGGCTGCTGGTGCTGGACGAGCCGACGGCCGGGGTCGACCCGCAGAGCCGCAACGCCATCCTCGGCAACGTCGAGGCGCTCGGCGGCGAGGGCGTGGCCGTGCTCTACACCACCCACTACATGGAGGAGGCCGAGCGGCTCTGCGACCGGGTCGGGATCATCGACCAGGGCCGCCTGGTCGCCGAGGGCACCCGCCGCGAGCTGGTGGCGACCGTGGGGGAGCGCGACCGCATCGAGCTGGCCGCCAGCGGCGACCTGGCCGGGCTGGCCGGCGCGGCCGCCCGGCTGGACGGGGTTGACGAGGCCGGCGTCGTCGCCGGCGGCGTCCACCTGGTCGCCCGGGACGGCCGACGGCTGCTGCCGCGGCTGCTGGAGGCGGCCGAGCACGCCGGGGCCGAGGTCACCAGCGTCGAGCTGGTCGAGCCCGACCTGGAGGCCGTGTTCCTCCACCTGACCGGCAAGGCGCTGCGGGACTGACATGCTGCGGACCGCCCTGCTCGTCGCCGGCAAGGACCTGCGCCAGCGGCTGCGCGACCGCTCGGCCCTGGTGATCGCCTTCATCGCCCCGTTCGTGCTCGCCTCCATCATCGGGCTGGCCTTCGGGGGCGACTTCGCCTTCCGGGCCACCTACGCCGTGGCCGACGCCGACCGGGGCCCGGTGGCCACCGGGTTCACCGACGGCGTGCTGGCCAGCGAGGGCCTGCGCGACCTGGTCACCGTGCGCCGGGTCGAGCCGGGCGAGGCCCGGGCCCTGGTCGACCGGGGCGAGGTCGACGCCGCCTTCCTGCTCCCGGCCGGGCTGTCGGCCGCCGTGCAGGCGGGCCGGCCGGCCACCCTGACCGTGGTCTCCTCCGGCGAGAACCCGATCGCCGGCCAGGTCGCCCGCTCCCTGGCCGAGGCCTACACGGCCGAGCTGGCCGCCACCGGCCTGGCCGTGGCCACCGCCCTCGACGCCGCCGGCCAGCCGCCCACCGAAGCCGGGGCGCGCCGGCTGGGGGAGCGGGCCGCCGCCACCCGGCTGCCCGCGCAGCTGGTCGAGGGCCAGGTGGGCGGCCGGACCATCGAGGCGGCCAACTACTTCGGCCCCTCCATGGCCATCTTCTTCCTGTTCTTCACCGTCTCGTTCGGGGCCCGCAGCGTCCTCGCCGAGCGCCGCCAGGGGACCATGCGCCGGCTGCTGGCCAGCGCCGCCCCGCCCGGCGGGGTGCTGGCCGGCAAGGCCCTGGCCGCGTTCACCCTCGGCACGGCCAGCATGCTGGTGATGTGGCTGGCGACCACGGTCGTGTTCGGGGCCGACTGGGGCGACCCGGTGGCCGTGGTCGCCCTCACCGTCTCCAGCGTGCTCAGCGCCATCGGCATCACCGCCCTGGTCATCACCCTGGCCAAGACCGACGAGCAGGCCGAGGGCTACAGCTCGCTGGTGGTGTTCACCCTGGCCCTGCTCGGCGGCAACTTCATCTACCTGGCCCAGCTCCCCGAGCTGCTGCAGCGGGCCGCCCTGCTCACCCCCAACGGCTGGGCCCTGCGCGGCTTCGTCGACCTGGTCGCCGACGGCGGCGGTCTGGCCACGGTGGCCCTGCCGGTCGCCGTCACCCTGTCCGTCGGCCTGGTCACCGGCGCCCTGGCCCTGTACCGGGCGCGGCGCATGGTGATGGCGTGAAGGCCCTGGTGATGGCCGGCTCGGGCCTGCGCCGTCTGGCCAGGGACCGGCTTGCCCTGTTCTTCCTGGTGCTGCTGCCGGTGGTCATCATCCTGATCGTCGGGCTGGCCTTCGGCGACGCCGGGTCCGAGCGGCTGCCGGTCGGGGTGGCCGAGGAGGGCGCCGGCCGGCTGGGGAGCGAGCTCCGGGCCGAGCTGGAGGCCTCCCCGGCCCTGGACGCCCGCGCCTACGACGACGCCGGCGCCCTCGGCAAGGCGGTGCGCCGGGGGGTCGTGGCCGCCGGGGTGGTCGTGCCCGCCGGCTACGACGAGGCCCTGCGGGCCGGCCGCCGGGCCGACGTCACCTTCGTGACCGACCAGACCCGGCCGGCCCCGGCCCCGGCCCGTTCGGCGGTGGCGGCCGTCGTGGCCAGGCAGGCGGCGGAGGTCAAGGCGGCCCGCCTGGCCGCCGAGACGGCCCGCGTCCCCTTCGACACCGCCCTGGCCCGGGCGCGGGCCCTGGCCGCCACCCAGCCCCAGGTCCGGGTCGAGGCGACCACCGTCGGCGGCCGCGAGGACGCGCTCCCGACCGGGTTCAACTACACCGCCCCGGCCAACCTGGTCCTGTTCGTGTTCATCACCTCGATGGCCGGGGCGGCCAGCCTGATCGAGGCCCGCCGCCTCGGCGTGACCCGCCGCCTGCTGGCCACCCCGACCACGGCCGCCACCATCCTGTTCGGCGAGGCCCTCGGCCGCTTCGCCGTCGCCCTGCTCCAGGGCCTGATCATCTTCCTGGTCGGCTGGCTGGTGTTCGGGGTCGACTGGGGCGACCCCCCGGCCGCCCTCCTCCTGCTGGTCACCTTCGCCCTGGTCGCCACCGGCGTCGGCCTGCTCCTCGGCGCGGTCCTGGGCAACGCCGAGCAGGCCACCTCGATCGGCCCCCCGGTCGGCATCGCCCTCGGCATGCTCGGCGGCTGCATGTGGCCCCTGGCCATCGTCCCCGCCCCCATGCGCGCCGTCGGCCACCTGTTCCCCCAGGCCTGGGCCATGGACGGCTTCATCGCCCTGATCGCCAGGAACGCCGGCCTGGCCGGCATCACCCGCCAGCTCGCCGTCCTGGCCGCCTTCGCGGCCGTCCTCCTCGCCCTGGCCACCTGGCGCCTGCGCAAGACCCTGGTCGGCTGAGCGGATCGGGTGGAACCTTTCCGGGTCGCCCGGAGTGCGTACGGCGAAGCCCGGTCCATGGGAGGCGCCTTGGCCGTCGACGACGCCGCGTTCAGGGAGTTCTTCGCCAGCGAGTACCCACGGCTGTGCTGGCTCGGCTTCCTGCTGACCGGGAGCCGGGCCGAGGGCGAGGAGCTGGCCCAGGAGGCGCTGGTCCGCATCTGGTGGCGCTGGCAGCTGGGCCGGCGGCCGGCCGACCCGGCCCGCTACGCCCGCCGCGTGCTCGTCAACCGGCAGCGGTCGCTGCTGCGCCGGGCGGCGGTGGAGGCGCGCTCCCTGGCCAGGGGCCGGCCCGCCGAGGCCCCGCCGGCCGGGACCGAGCGGGCCATGGTGCTGTGGGAGGCCGTCCAGGCCCTGCCGCCGCGGCAGCGGGCCGTGCTCGTCCTCCGCTACCGGGAGGACCTCACCGAGGCCGAGGTGGCCCGGCTCCTGGGGGTGCCGGTGGGCACGGTGAAGTCGGCCAGCCACCGCGCCCTGGCCCGGCTGCGCCAGCGGCTGGGCTCCTACGACCTCGACCCGGCGGCCAGCGGCACGGAGGAGCGACGATGAACCTGGATGGCGAGCTCCGGGAGCTGTTCGGGCAGCCCGACGAGACCTCCTGGCCGGGGGAGGCGACCGCCTACGACCGGTTCCTGCGCCGCCGCCGGCGACGGGGCCGGGCCGTCGCCGCCGCCACCGGGCTGGCCCTTGTCGCCATCCTCGCCGGGGCGGTACTGGTCCCCCGGCTGCTGCCCTCCGAGGTGCCCACGGTGGCACCGTCTCCCGACCTGGTGCGGGTCGGGAGCCAGGGGTTCGAGCTGAAGCTGCCGGCCGGCTGGCGGGTCGAGCGCGAGCTGCGGGGCACCCGCGCGCTGGCCCGCGGCGAGGCCCTCCCGGGGACCTCGATCGGGGTGCCCCGGCCGGTGGTGGTCGGCCTGGTTCTCGTCCCCCGGTCAGGGAAGCCGCCTGGGGCGAGAATCACCATCACGACCGACAGCAACCAGCGGCTCGACTACTCCCTCGTGCAGGGCGGCAGCCGGCGGGCCGACGGCCGGGCGTACCGCTTCCACCCCGGCTCGATCTCGGGCGAGGTCGGGCGGTACGCCATGCTCTGGCCCGACTGGTGTGAGCCCCGGATGGGCTGCGGACGCAGCGCCTGGCCGAGGATCCTGCTCGTCACCGGCACCGCCGACGCCGACGGCGACCAGGTGCGGCAGGCCATGAAGCGGATCGTGGGCGCCCTGAAGCCGATCACCAACGCCGTCCGCCCGCCGCCACCGCCAACCGTCCCGGCCCGGACCAAGGTGCTGCTCGGCAAGGGCGGCGAGGGGATGACCGCCTGGGAGGCCTGGATCGAGCCGCTGCAGGGCAACGGGGGTTTCTCCGTGCACTTCCCCTGGGAGGAGCGACGGCACCCCGGCCGCGGCTGGCACTGGGAGTCCATGGAGCCGTCCTACATCCAGCGGGACGGTACCTACACGCTGATGGACTGCTTCTCCTGGGTGCCCGGCTCCGGCCTGCTCCTCACGGGGCTGGCCCGCGAGGAGGTGGCCTCGGTCCGGTTCGAACTGGCCGGTCAGCCGCCGGTGACGGTGGCGACCTTCGGGAAGGACCACCGCATCCCCTGGGTCGCCTACGCGTCGCCGAAGCTGCCCGCCGGCTCTCGGGTCGAGCGGGTACTGGCCTTCGACGCCGCCGGCAAGCTGGTCGGCGGTGAGGAAGATGTATATGGCGGCGAGCCCCTCTGCCGCCCCCGCCCCCGCTAGGAGCGGCGGCGGGGGATGGTGACGTCGAACCAGCGGTGGCGGGGGCGCTGCTGGGTGATGTCGACGTGGACGTGCTTGGTCTGGGTGTAGGCGAGATACCCCTCCTCGCCGAGCTCGCGGCCGACGCCGGACTGCTTGTAGCCGCCGAACGGGTACCTCGGGTTGAGCAGGTGGTAGTCGTTGACCCAGACCGTGCCGGTGCGCAGGCGCTCGGCCAGGCGGACGGCGCGGGCCGAGTCGCGGCTCCAGACGGCGCCGGCCAGGCCGTAGGGGGAGTCGTTGGCGATGGCGACCGCCTGG
>DASUPQ010000157.1 GCA_036280995.1 Actinomycetota bacterium
GTCCACGAGCGGGGCGTCGCTGTCGAGGTGGACCACCGGTGGCATGCCGCCGGCGGTGTCGGTGAGGAAGTCGGGGTCGACCTTGAGCGTGCCCTCCTGCAGGGCCAGGTAGCGCCACATCGGCTCGGTGCGGCGCCCCTGTGGGGCCAGCACCTCCACCCGGTCCGGTAGGTCGAGCATGGCCCAGAGGTCGCGCACCCACGGCCCGACCGCGACGACCACCCGTCGGCACCGCACGCTGCCCCGGTCGGTCAGTACGGCGCTCACCCCGTCGGACCCGTCCTCGAAGCCGGTCACGGTGACGCCGGACAGCACGCGGGCGCCGGCGCGGGTGGCCAGTCGCACCAGCCCGCGCACGGAGGCCAGGTTGTGGGCGTAGCCGCCGCGCTGCTCGTGCAGCACACTGGTCGACCCCGGTGCCCGCCAGTCCGGGAAGATCCTGCGCAGGTAGGCGGCGGTCTCCGCCGCACCCTCCACGAACACCGAAGGGTAGCCGATCTCACGTTGCTGGTCGGCGATCGAGGCCACGTCCCTGTGCATCGCCTCAGGCGAGATCTGCAGGTAGCCGACCGAGTGGTAGGCAAGGTCGTCGGCATGCCGCTCCCACAAGGCCACCGAGTGCGCCATCAGCGCTCGCATGGCCGGCTGGAAGTAGTTGTTGCGCACCACCCCGCACGCGATGCCCGACGCGCCCGACCCGGGCGCGGCCTTGTCGAGGACCACGACGTCCGGCGTTCCGCCGCGCTGGGTCACGAGCTCGGCCAGGTGCCAGGCGGTCGAGAGCCCATGGATCCCGGCGCCGATCACAACCGTGTCGGCGACCTTCGGCAGGTCCGAGAACCCTGGTCGCACGGGTTGACCGGTCATGCCGGGTCACCGGTGACGCCGTAGCAGGCCTGCCAGGCGGTGAGCGCGGAGTAGACGTAGGAGCCCCCCTCGGGGTGGCCGTTCCCCGAGGCGCCCCATCCGCCGAAGGGCGGCTCCAGGTCGACCGCGTCACCTCGCCGGTTGACGTTGACCACGCCGGCCCTCAACCGCTCCGGAGCGGTTCGGATCCGGTCGGGGTCGCGCGTGTGCACGGAGGCGGCCAGGCCGTACACCGTGGCATTGGCGCGCTCCCACGCCTGGTCGTCGGCGGTGAAGGTCTCCAGGGAGACCACGGGGGCGAACAGCTCGTGCGAGGCCAGAGGGTCCGCCGGCGGCAGGTCGGCGACCAGGGTGGCGGGAGAGTACGCCGCTCCGGGCCCGTCGGAGGACCGGACGACCAGGCGCGCCCCCCTGCGGCTGGCCCCCGCGACCGCCTCCTCGGCCGCACGGCTGGCCGCCGGGGTCACCAGCGGTCCCAGCTCGGTGGTCTCCTCGGCCGGGTCCGCGACCACCAGCGCCCGCATCCGGTCGGCAAGCGCGTCGGTGAAGGGCGCCGCGACGCGTTCGGCGACCAGCACCCGTCGGGTCGCGGTGCACTTCTGACCGTTGATCGCCGTCGCCGCCTCCACGACGGCGCTCGCGGCGAGGTCGAGGTCGGCGTCGTCGAAGACCAGCACCGGGTTCAGCCCTCCGAGCTCGAGGGCGACCGGGATCAGCCGCGATGCCACGGCGACGGCGATCGCCCGACCGGTCCGGGTAGACCCGGTGAAGTGAACGGCTCCGATCCGGTCGTCGGCGACCAGCGACTGGCCCGCTCTACCGTCGCCGAGCACGAGCTCGCAGACGCCGAACGGCAGCCCGGCCTCGGCGAGGAGCCGTGACGTCGCCAACGACACGGCTGGGGTGAGCTCGGAGGCCTTCCAGACCAGCGTGTTGCCTGCCATCAGCGCCGGCAGCCACTTCCATGCGGCGCCCAGCAGCGGCACGTTCCATGGTGTGACCACGGCAATCACCCCGAGCGGAACCCTCCGCACCAGGGCGGCGCCCACCCTCTCCGGCAGCGGGGGGTGGTCGGCGTACCACCGTGCGGACAGGACCGTCCAGGAGACCTCGCCGACCGCCTCGACACGACGCTTGCCC
>DASUPQ010000158.1 GCA_036280995.1 Actinomycetota bacterium
GGTCCGCACGGCCGCGCCCAGCCCCCGGTTGGCCCCCGCCGAGAGCACGGTCGCCCCGGCCGCGGCGGCCAGCTCGGCGGTCCGGTCGCCGGAGCCGTCGTCGACCACCAGGCACTCGACCCGCCGGCCCAGGACCCGCTCGGGCACCCGGGCGACCACGGCCGCGACCGTCGCCTCCTCGTCGTGGGCGGGGAGGAACAGCACCACCGGCCCGGGCCGGGCCGCGGGGCCGCGGCCGGGTGGTTCGGGCGCTGCTGGCAGGCGCAGGGCCACGTCGGCTTCTACACTCCTGGACTTGGCCCCCGGAGGGCGGGCGACTAGGATTTAGGCGAACCTAAACATGGAGGCCGGATGTCCCGCAAGACCGCCATCGTCGCCCTCGCCCTGCTGCTGGCCGTGGTGCCGGCCGGCTGCGGCGGCGCCCGCGACGCCCTGACCATCTACTCCGGTCGGACCCAGAACCTGATCGGGCCCCTGCTGGAGCGGTTCAACAAGGAGACCGGCATCGCCATCGACGTCAAGTACGGCGACTCGGCCGAGCTGGCCCTGCTGCTGGCCGAGGAGGGCGACCGGTCCCCGGCGGACGTGTTCCTGTCCCAGAGCCCGGGGGCGACCGGCTTCCTGACCGGCAAGGGCGTCATGGGGCAGCTGGAGGCGAGCGTGCTCGACAAGGTCGACCCCCGCTTCCGCAACGCCGACGGCCGCTGGGTCGGCGTCTCGGGCCGCCAGCGGGTGCTGGTCTACAACGCCGAGGAGGTCCCCAGGTCCGAGCTGCCCGACTCGGTGCTGGAGCTGACCGACGCCCGCTACGCCGGCAAGGTCGCCCTGGCCCCCTCCAACGGCTCCTTCCAGGACTTCGTGACCGCCATGCGCGAGCTCGAGGGCGAGGACGCCACCGAGCGGTGGCTGAAGGCGATGGCGGCCAACAAGGCGCGGACCTACGCCAACAACAACGCCATCGTCGAGGCGGTCAGCCGCGGCGAGATCGAGATGGGGCTGGTCAACCACTACTACAACTACCGGTTCAAGCAGGAGAACCCCTTCACTCCCAGCCGCAACCACATCTTCGCCGACGGCGACGTCGGCGCCCTGGTGATCCCGTCCACGGCCAGCGTGCTGGCCGGGACCGACAAGGCCGAGGAGGCCGGGCGCTTCGTGGACTTCCTGCTCTCGGCCGAGTCGCAGCGCTACTTCAGCGACCAGACCTTCGAGTACCCGCTGGCCGCCGGCATCCCCGCCGCCTCCGGGCTGCCGCCGCTGGCCAGCCTGAAGTCCCCCGAGGTCGACGTGGACTCCCTCGGCGGCGGCCTGGAGCGAACGGTGGAGCTGATCCGGTCCAGTGGCTTCAACGGCGTCTGACCGCCGTACCGCCCGGCCCGGGGCGGACCGCCGGCCCGCCCCGGCGTCCCTGGCGGCGGTGTCGGCGCTGGTCGCCGCCCTGTTCGCCACCCCCCTGGCCTACCTGGTCGTCCGGGGGCTGACCGAGGGCGGCACCCTGGCCGCGGCCTGGGCGTCGGGCGCCACCCTGGGGCCGCTGCTCCGCACCCTGGTCCTCGGCGTCTCGGTGGCCGCCGCCGCGGCCGTGCTCGGGACCGCCCTGGCCTGGCTGGTGGCCAGGACCGACCTGCCCGGGCGGCGGGTCGCCCGCCTGCTGCTGCCCCTCCCGCTGGTGATGCCGTCGTTCATCGCCGCGTTCGCGCTGCTGGCCGCGTTCGCCCCCGGCGGGCTGCTGGCCGGGCTGCTGGAGCCGCTGGGGGTCGGGCGGCTGCCGGCCTTCGAGGGGTTCTGGGGGGCGCTGTACGTGCTCACCCTGTTCACCTACCCGTACGTGTACCTGCCGGTGGTGGCCCGCCTGGGCCAGCTGCCGGCGTCGCTGGAGGAGAGCGCCCGGCTGCTCGGCCGCGGCCCGGCGGCGGTGTTCCGGACGGTGGTGGCGCCCCAGGCGGCCGGGGCCGTCTGGGCGGGGACGCTGCTGGTCTTCCTGTACACGATCAGCGACTTCGGGGCCGTCCAGCTGCTCCGCTACGAGACCCTGACCAGCTCCATCTACGCCTCGCGGGTGTTCGACCGGGCCGGCGCCCTCGCCCAGAGCCTGCTGCTGGGGCTGCTGGCCGTGGCCGTGGTCGCGGCCGAGCGCTCGGTCACCCGGGGCGGCCAC
>DASUPQ010000159.1 GCA_036280995.1 Actinomycetota bacterium
GTTGAAGGGGATCTCGTGCTTGACCCACTGGTCGTACTTCTCGGGCCCGCCGTAGCGGAGCACGAAGTCCTCGATCCAGTCGGTGGCCGGCCACCCGGTCGCGGCGGCCGACTCGATGCCCACGCACCAGGGCGGCGTGCCGTCGGCCTTGATCTGGTTGGTGAGCGCCTCCAGCTCGGCGATCGTGGTCGGGGCCTTGTAGCCCTTGGCCTCGAAGGCCTTTTTCGGGTACCAGACCAGGCTCTTGATGTTCATGCTCATGGGGACGCCGTACAGTTTGCCGTCCGCCGAGGTCCCCGCGGCCAGCTCACCGGGGACGAGCGTCGACTCGATCTTGCTCTTGTCGAGCAGGGCGCTCAGGTCCTGCATCTTGCCGCTGTTAGCGATGTCCATCATCACGCCCGGCTGCGGGAACAGGGCGATGTCGGGAAGGTTGTTGCCCTGCACGCGGGTCCGGACGATGGTGTCGAAGGACTGCGAGGCCTCGGAGTACTTGATGGTGACCCCGTTGGCGCTCGCCCACTGGTTCAGCCCGTCCTGGAAGCCCTTGGACTGGTCGCCGCCGAACCCGAACAGGATCTCGACCTGGCCGTCGCCCTCGGCCGCCGAGCCGCCGCCACCGCCACCACCGCCGCCTTCCTCGAGGCAGGCCGTAGCGAACAGCATCGCCACCGCCGCCACCGCGATCCCCTGGAACAACTTACGCCATCGCATCTTGTCTCCCTTTCGTTGACGCCGCAGCACCATTCGGTAGCCGGCCATCCCTCACAGGCCTGCCCCTCCGGGTATCCCACCGCACTACCTGGCGTGCTGGCCCACCAGCTTCATCAACAACGAGACGTGCACGGCCCCTTTCGTGAGGGCGACCGCGACGCTGCGCTCGCGAGGCGAAGTGGCCAACGGGTCTCGATCATGCATTGGGGCAGCATGGGAAGTCCACCGGCCGGTGGGGACCGGCAGGGGCCACGGCGCCGAGCAGGGCAGATCATCGGACTGCGTTTGCCCTCATGACCACCGGTTGAAACCGCCCCACGCCAGCCAGGGAGCAGCGCGGCGACCCCTTGCCACCCCACCAGGAAGCGATTAGATTAGAGGCGGTTATCATTCTGCCGGTAGTCTCCCACGTAGGTACCCGGTGTCAAGCCGTCCCATGGTGAGCCATGCAGAGGCCGACTCCGACGTCACTGATGCTGCGGCGGATGACCGCGTCCGCCGTGCTCGACGCGCTGCGGGCTGGCGGGCCGATGACCGGCAGCGACCTGATGAACGCCACCGGGCTGGCCCGGCCCACCATCCACGTGGTCTGCAACGACCTGATCCGGCTCGGCTGGATCCGTGAGATGGACAACCGGCCCGCCGGCGACCGCCGGCGAGGCCGTCCCGCCCGCCGCTACGAGTTCCAGAGCCGGGCCGGGCTGGTGCTCGGCGTCGACGCCACCGACCGGGTCACGGCCCGCCTGGCCGACCTCCGCGGCGACTGCGTGGCCGAGACGAGCCAGCCGCTGGCTCACGTCTCGGTCCCGGTGGACGAGCGCCTGGCCGCGGTGCGTCGGACGACCGACTCGGTGCTGGCGTCGGCGGCCGTCGACCCCGCCCACGTGCTGGCCGTCGCCGTGGGCGTTCCCACACCGGTGGACGCCGACGGGATCCCGGTGGGTCGGGAGTCCTACCTGCCCGGCCTGCCCGGCCACGACCTCCGGCCGGAGATCGGCGGCCGGCACGGCTGGCCGGTGCTGCTCGAGAACGACGCCAACCTGGCCGCCTGGGGGGAGCGCTGGCGCGGGGTCGCCACCGGGGTCGACGACCTGGTGGTCATGGTGGCCGACGAGCGGCTCGGCGCCGGCCTGTTCCTGGGCGGGCGGCCGGTCCGCGGCCACGCCGGCGGCGCCGGCGAGCTGCGCTTCTTCGAGCTGATCGAGCAGGTCGGCAGCACCCACGGCATGACCTACATGGTCCGCACGTTGGGCGCCGAGGCCGTGGCCGGCCTTGGCGCGGAGGAGCCGCCGGACGGCCCCGGCCGGCTGCTGTGGTCCCTGGCCGGCGGGGACCCGGCCCGGGTCGGGACGGCGACCGTGATGGAGGCCGCCCGGGCCGGGGACGAGGTCGCGGTCGGGATCGTCGACCGCGTGGCCGACCGGATGGCGCTCGCCGTCGCCGCCCTGGCCGGGATGCTCAACCCCGAGCTGGTGGTCATCTCCGGGGCCGTGGCCGACGACGGCGACCTGTTCCTGGACCGGATCCGGGGGCGGCTGCTGCCCGACCTGATCGACACCCCGCCCCGGGTGGCGATGTCCACCCTCGGCGACCACGCCGTCGTCCTCGGCGCCGTCCGCATGGCGCTCGACCACGTCGAGGCCAGCCTCCTGGGCAGCCCCGGCGCCGCTCCCTGGCCCAGGGCCCCGGCCCTGGCCGCCGCCCCGCCCCAGAGCTGAGTGCGCCCGGTCTCCCGCTCAGCCGACGGGCGGGTCGGCGAGCAGCTCGTCGACCTCGTACTGGTTGGCCTCGAAGATCCAGACCTCCACGATCTGCTCGCCGGACAGCCGGTAGAGGTTGGCCCGGCGGATCTCGACGGCGCCGCCGGGACGGTGGAAGCGCTCGCGCACGACCAGGGCAACGCGTTCCTCGCTGGCCAGCATGTCGACCAGCTCGACCTCGACCTCGGCCCCGTGGGAGCGGGCGAGGGCGGCGTGCAGATACCCCTTGACGGCCTCACGGCCGCGGTGGGTGCCGGCCAGCGACGACCGGCCGGGGGCATGGAGGACGACGTCGTCGGCGAAGAAGCCGAAGCCGGTGTCCCAGTCGCCGCGCTGCACGGCCTCGAGGTAGCGCCGCATGACATCGAGGGCAGCCATAGCCGATCCTATACACAGCCGTCACCCTGTCACCGGGAGGTACGCCGTGACCGCAGTGGCTCACATCGGGCCCGCGCCCGACCGGAACCTCGCTCTCGAGCTGGTCCGCGCGACCGAGGCGGCGGCCATCGGCGGCGCCCGGCACCTGGGCCGCGGCGACAAGGAGGCGGTCGACCAGGCCGCGGTCGACGCCATGCGCCCGGTGCTCGGCCAGATCGCCATGGATGGGGTGGTGGTCATCGGCGAGGGCGAGAAGGACAACGCCCCCATGCTCTACAACGGCGAGCGGGTCGGCAGCGGCAGCCCGCCCCAGGTCGACATCGCCGTCGACCCGGTCGACGGGACCACCCTGACCGCCAAGAGCCTCCCCAACGCGATCGCGGTGGTCGCCCTGGCCGAGCGGGGCACGATGTTCGACCCGGGACCGTGCGTCTACATGGAGAAGCTGGCCGTCGGCCGCCCCTTCGCCGACGTGGTCGACTTCGAGGCCCCGATCGAGGACAACCTGCGCCGGATCGCCGAGGCCAAGGACTCCGACGTCACCGAGCTGACGGTCTGCATCCTCGACCGCCCCCGCCACGAGGAGGAGCTGGTCGGCCGGGTCCGGGCCACCGGCGCGCGGATCAAGTTCCTGCTCGACGGTGACGTCGCCGGGGCGATCATGGCCGCCCGCGAGGAGACCGGCATCGACCTCGCCGTCGGGATCGGCGGCACCCCCGAGGGCGTCATCACCGCCTGCGCCCTCAAGTGCCTCGGCGGGGTCATGTACGGGCGCCTGTGGCCCCGCGACGACGACGAGCGCCGGGCCGCACTGGACGCCGGCTACGACCTCGACAAGGTCCTCACCATCGACGACCTGGTCCGGGGCGACAACGTCTTCTTCGCCGCCACCGGCGTCACCGACGGCGAGCTGCTCCGCGGGGTCCGCTTCCGCCCCAACGAGGTGCTGACCCAGTCCCTGTCGATGCGCTCGGTGTCGGGCGCGGTCCGCCTGATCGAGGCCCGCCACCAGCTCGACCGCTCCAACCTGGTCACCCGCCCCCGTTCCTAGACCGGGGTTTGCCCTTGGTCTGGTTGCGGAACACTTTCTCCATGACCGCGCCCAGCACCACCCGAAGGCGAGCCGTTGGGGCCGACGTTCCCGTCCGCTCCTTCGGCCAGCGCCGCATCTGCGAGGCAGCCGGCTGCCAGGTCCAGCTGTCGACCTACAACCCGGCCAGCCGTTGCTGCACCCACGACGGCTGGGACCGCGAGCACCGCACCCGCGCTCGCCGCCGCCGCTGATCGTCGTCGCAGCCCGCGGCCGCCTCTGGTAGCCTCCATCCCCGTGCGCGCCGCTAGCTCAATTGGCAGAGCAGTGCCCTCTTAAGGCAACGGTTCGGGGTTCGAGTCCCTGGCGGCGCACCCCAATCAGCCCAGGTCAGGCCCGGACTTGCGCCGGGTCTTCTTGTTTGCTTGCTTCGCCGTGGGCCGCGCTGGGGCCGTGACGGCCCGCGCCGGGCCGCCGGGCAGCTCCACCACCGCCCCCACCGGGAACGGCCTGGAGGCCCTGAGCGTGCAAGGCGTCCAGGCGGTCGCGCAGCTCGTCATCGTGGCCCGGAACAGGTGGCCGTAGCGGTCGAGTGTG
>DASUPQ010000160.1 GCA_036280995.1 Actinomycetota bacterium
CGATTAACTCCTCGCGGGCGGCCCGGTCGTCCCAGTCGATCTGCGGCTTGCCGCTGCCGGCGTAGTCATCCCCGCTGCTCAGCGCGCCGCGCAGCCGCACGGCCAACTCGGCGTCCGCAGCGGCGGCGACCCCGAGCAGCCCACGCACCGCCGAGCGGATCAAGGTGATCGTGTCCATCGTGGCCACCGCGTCATACAGCGGGGTCGAGTCCAACACCCGCCGCCGCCCGACCAGCCCGGCCTCAGCGGCCGCCGCCAGGCCCACCTCGAAGATCCGGTCGGGGCGGGCCGAGCGGCGCAGCCGGGCCCGCATGTCCACCAACACGGTGTGCACGAACCCGCCGGCCCCCGCACCCGAACCGGCGTAGCCGCCGACCCCGGCCGCATACCGCCAGCGCGCGTCGAAGCTGTACTGCTCGACGGCCTCCCGGTCCGAGAACCCACCCAGGCGCTGCAACACCATCACCGTGGCCACCACCGACGGCGGCACCGAACGCCGACCCCGCTCGCAGAACAGGTCCGCGAACAGCTCATCGGGGAACAACCGGTCCCGCTCCCGCGCCAAGAACCGGTAGATCGAGTTCTCCGGCAGCGACTCCTCACAGAACCGAGCCGCCTCGTCGAACAGATCACCCTGACGATCAGCCCGCCCCAACGTCACTTGATCATTATCGCGGAGGCCCAGGCCTGGGACGGGTCAGCGACACGCGAAAAACACCAGCCACCTAGGTGGCTGGTGTCGAACGGCTGAAACGAGTGTGAGCTCTGCCGGGTGGGTGGGCCATACGGGCTCCCACGCGGGCCGGGCTGGGACGTGGAGCCGGTTCGGCTGAACCGTGTGGCGCTGGGTCGTCCGCTCCTGGGCGGGGTCGAGCCCGGGTTCGAGCTCTGTTGGTGCTGGTCAGGCCACTACCGCCCATCCCTGGGTAGTTCCGCGCACCCCGAGCACCGCCATCCGCGCCAGGTTGGTCGCGGCAGCCAGCAGCCGGAAGTCGGTGTCGACGCGGGCGGTGCCGCGGACCCGGGCTCGTCGCCCGCCGTGCTTGCGCCGCATGAGGTGCCCGAGCTTGCGTTCGACCTTGGGTCGGGTGCCGCGGTAGTCGGCGACCCAGGCTGGGTCGGTCTGGCGGGCCCGGGCGTCGGTGAGGGTCTGCTCGTACGGGCCGACCGACACCGTGCGCCCGCCAGCGGCGCTGGTGCACTGGGCGCGCAGCGGGCAGTCGGCGCAGGCCGACCCGAAGTAGGCGGTGCCGCCGCCGGCGTGGGCCGGGTGAATCCGGACGGTGATCCCGACCGGGCAGCTCACCGTGTCGGCGCCGAGGTCGATGGCGAACCGATCCTTGCTGAACAACCCGCCCGCCGCGGTGGGTGTCTGGGTCTTGCAGCGGTCGGTGATCCCGGCCCGCTGCAGCCGGTCGTGGAACCCACCGGTGCCGTAGGCGTTATCGCCGTACACGCACGGCTGCTCGGTGTCCGCGACCGCTCCCGCACCGGCCTCGACCGGCTGCTGCGCCTCGACCGGCTGCTGCGGCTGCTTGTGGCCCGCGGTGTCGTCGGCGGTGTCGTCGAGCAGGTCGGCGACGAGGTCCTCGGCGACGCTGGCATCCCCGGCGTTGCCCGGGGTGACCGTGGTCGCGGTGATGATCTCGGTGTCGGGGTCCATCGCGGCGTGGCCCTTGTAGCCGTCGAACCCGCGCGCGGCGGTCTTGTGCCCGTGCCGGGCCTCGGGGTCCACGGTGGAGATCACCCGGTCCTTCGCGACGCGGCGGGCGATCCGGAACACCCCATCCGGACTGGTCTGCAGGTCCTGGCCCAGCACCGTCGCCAACAGCGTCGCGGCCTCGGTGACCGGCTGGGCGAGCTCGCGGCCATCCAGCAGGGCCAGCAGCGCATACCCATCCCGGGCCCGGGAGTCGATTAACTCCTCGCGGGCGGCCCGGTCGTCCCAGTCGATCTGCGGCTTGCCGCTGCCGGCGTAGTCATCCCCGCTGCTCAGCGCGCCGCGCAG